>JBJTOV010000345.1:0-5960 GCA_046074745.1 Planctomycetota bacterium
GCCAAGATGGTCTGCCTCGACCTCGACCACCCCGACATCGAGTCGTTCGTGAACTGGAAGGTTCGCGAGGAGATCAAGGTCGCCGCGCTCGTCGAGGGCATGAAGGCGCTCGGCCAGGACCAGAAGGACCTCGCCGCCAAGCTCGGCCTGAAGCTCGACTACGACTTCAACGGCGAGGCCTACTACACGGTCAGCGGCCAGAACTCGAACAACTCGGTCCGCATCCCCGACGAATTCTTCGACGCGCTCGACGCGAACAGCGAGTGGAAGCTCATCCGCCGCACCGACGGCAAGGTGGCCAAGACCATCAAGGCCGCGGACCTCTGGAACGAGATCAACTTCGCCGCGTGGCGCTGCGCCGATCCCGGCGTCCAGTACGACAGCACGATCAACGCGTGGCACACCTGCCCCGAGGGCGGCCGCATCAACGCGAGCAACCCGTGCTCGGAGTACATGTTCCTCGACAACACCGCGTGCAACCTCGCGTCGATCAACCTGCTCAAGCTGTACGACCCGCAGGCCCGCCGCTTCGACATCGAGGCCTACGAGCACGCGATCTCGCTGTGGACGATCGTGCTCGAGATCTCGGTGCTGATGGCGTCGTTCCCCTCGAAGGAGATCGCGGAGCTGTCGTGGAAGTACCGCACGCTCGGCCTCGGCTACGCCAACCTCGGCGCCATGCTGATGCAGGCGGGCATTCCCTACGACAGCGACGAAGGCCGCGCGGTGTGCGGCATGCTGACCTCGATCCTGACCGGCCGCTCGTACGCGCAGAGCGCGCTGCTGGCCGCCGAGCACGGGCCGTTCGCCGGCTACGACGCCAACCGCGACAACATGCTGCGCGTGGTGCGCAACCACCGCCGTGCCGCGCAGGGCGTTTCCCGCACCAGCGACGAGTACGAGTCGCTGCGCATCCGCCCCGTGCCGATCGACCATCCGCTCGTCCGCTCGGGCCGCATCAACCTCTCGAACTCGGCCGAGATGCTCGACCGCTCGGTGGCCTGCTGGGACGACGCGCTGAGCTTCGGCGAGAAGTTCGGCTTCCGCAACGCCCAGACGACGGTGATCGCGCCCACGGGCACGATCGGACTCCTGATGGACTGCGACACGACGGGCGTCGAGCCCGACTTCGCGCTCGTCAAGTTCAAGAAGCTCGCGGGCGGCGGCTACTTCAAGATCGCCAACCAGTCGCTGCGCCCCGCGCTCAAGGCCCTCGGCCACTCGAACGAGGAGACCGACGCCATCATCACCCATGTGATGGGCTCGCTCAGCCTCGATGTGGCGATGCCCGCCGCCGACGGCAGCGAGATCAGCGGCCAGCGGACCACGCTGCGCGATTTCCTGGTCTCGAAGGGCTACACCCACGAGGAGCTCAGCGCGGTCGAAGGCAGCATCCCGGGCGTGTTCGAGATCGGCTTCGCCTTCTCGGCGTGGTCGATGCCCGAGCGCGTGCTGGTCGCCGCGGGCATCGATCCCGCCGCGGCGCGCAATGACTTCTCGTTCAACGGCCTGAAGGTGCTCGGCCTGACCCGGCGCCAGATCGACACGCTGAACCGTCTCGTGTGCGGCACGCAGACGGTCGAGGGCGCGCCCTTCCTGAAGGACGCGCACCTGGCGGTGTTCGATTGCGCCAACCGCTGCGGCCCGACGGGCACGCGCTTCATCAAGCCCGAAGGCCACATCCGCATGATGGGTGCGTCGCAGCCCTTCATCACGGGCGCGATCTCGAAGACGATCAACCTGCCGTCGGACGCGACCGTCGAGGATATCGGCGCGTGCTACCGCATGAGCTGGGAGCTCGGTCTGAAGGCGAACGCGCTCTACCGCGACGGCTGCAAGCTCAGCCAGCCGCTGTCGACCAAGAGCGACAAGGCGGAGGAGGACGACAAGAAGTCCGACGATTCCGCCGTCGATTCTCTCGTGGATGCGTCCGCGAAGGAGCCCGTGTCCGATGCCGACGAGCAGAAGGAACTGCTCGGCGAGGCCCTTTCGGTCGAGGCGGTCGACGCGATCGTCGCCGCCGCCGACAAGCTCGACATCGAGCGCCGCGAGATCATCGTGGAGCGCGTGGTCGAGCGCATCATCGAGCGTCCCATGCGCCGCCGTCTCGCCGACACCCGCGAGTCGATCACCCACAAGTTCAATGTGGCGGGCCACGAGGGCTACCTGATCGTCGGCCTGTACGACGACGGCCGCCCGGGCGAGCTCTTCATCACCATGGCGAAGGAGGGCTCGACCATCGGCGGCCTGATGGACTCGCTCGGCACCGCGATTTCGGTCGCGCTGCAGTACGGCGTGCCCGTCGAGAGCCTGGTCACCAAGTTCGCCCACCAGCGCTTCGAGCCGATGGGCATGACGACGAACGCCGACATTCCGTTCGCGAAGAGCCTGGTCGACTACATCTTCCGTTGGCTCGGTATGCAGTTCATTCCCGGCTACCGCGAGCAGAACTCGCCGCGGCACGCCGACAGCCATGGCGCAGCGCCCGTCGCGTCGTCCATGCAGGAAATCTCCGCGGAGGAGCCGCGGAAGGAGGAGGCCGCATGCGGCAATCAGGGATGGTCGGCACGCCGTGCCGCAGCGATCGAGGCTGCAAACGCCTCGCGCGAGGTGACTCCGAGGCCCGCGCCGTCCGAGCGCGTGGTGCCCTCCGCGGTGACCGCCTCGGTCACCGAAGTGAGGACGGTGGAATCGGTGTCGACGGTGCAGCGCAGCGTGAAGACGGTGGCCGCTTCGGCGCTCGACCAGTCGAACGCGGCGCTCATGGGCGACGCCCCCGCCTGCGATGGATGCGGTTCGATCACGGTGCGGAACGGCACCTGCTACCGCTGCCTGAACTGCGGGAATTCGATGGGCTGCAGCTGAGCCCACTTCAGATGGTGGCGCTGAGGCAATGCCTCGGGCCACTGCCGGCGCCGCCAAGGCGGGCTGGCCGACGCGAGGCGACTTCCTGCGTGACTCCGACCACGCAGGGACGCCGCGCGAAGGCCAGCGGAGAAGCCTCCCTCTGGATGGGCGCGTGAGCGGATCACGCGCCTGACGAACGAACCGGGCCCTCGGGCCCCCGCGCAACGGCCGACGCACAGGCCGAGCGCGGATCACGAAGGTGCGTGGAGTGTCCGATGCCGGCAGCCATGCCGGATACGAGGTCCGCAGCGCTACAGGAAGTGGCATGACGCGGCCCTGCCGAAAGGCACGGCGGCGCGGAACGGAAGCCGGATCACGGCGGACCACGAGCGGGTGTCAGATGAGGACTCCGACACACCCGCTTCGGAGCGAGCGATGGAACCAGTGAACGAGAAGGTCGGCGAGTGGATGGACCCTTCTTGCACCGGTCGGGCGAGCATGGAGTTCGCAGAGTCCGACCCCTGACGCGTGGCCTCACGCGCGACCAGGTGGCCGACTCGGAACCATCGCAGCGCAACACACCACCACTGGCGGGACCGCCCACGCGAAGGTCCCGTCAACATACGCCCGCCCGCGGATCCCACCTCCGCGGGCGGTGCGTGTTTTGAGTGGTGGCGACTTTCGTCGGAGCCCCCCCTCACACACAGACAGACGAGGCTCCGACATCTTCGCCACCTCTTTGAGCGGTGGCGACGCGGGGCGTGTGGTGCGGGGCCAGAGCGTGCGTGCGGTACGCTGTCGACATGACGCTCGCGCCGTTGGCTGTCTTGATCTCGCTTGTGCTGGTTGCCTGCGTGGCTTCGCCCGGAGGCCGGGGGCGGGCGGGTTACTTGGCGGCTGATCGCGAGGCGTGGCATGCGAAGCGGCTTGCCACGCTCTCGGCTGACGACGGATGGCTCACGCTCGTTGGGCTCGACTTCCTCGAGAACGGGTCGTACACGCTCGGGGCGTTGCCCGATTGCGCGCTTCGCTACCAAGGCTCGGGCGCCCCGCTGGCGGGCCGCTTCGAGGTCATGGGCGATTCGGTCTCCTATCGCGCGGCGGACGGCGTGGCGGCCACGCTCGACCGAGCCGCCTGCACCGAGTGCGCGATGGTCGCCGACGACGCGGGCACGCCCACGGTGCTGCGTGTCGGAACGCTCGCCATCACCCTCGTGCGGCGAAACGGCGAGCTCGCGCTGCGGGTGAAGGACAGCGCCTCGCCAGTCCGCACGGGGTTCGCGGGAATCGGCATCTATCCCTTCGACGACGGCTCCGTGGTCGAGGCGACGGTCGAGCCCGCGGCCACGGGCGAAACCGTGGCCATCACCAATGTCATGGGATTCGTCGAGGAGCAGCCCGTCGCGGCCACGCTTCGCTTCACGCTTGCGGGCGCGAGCCGCTCGCTCGTCGCCACCGCGGGGGCATCCGGGCGCTACTTCGTCGTGTTCGGCGACCAGACCAACGGCACCGAGACCTACGGCGGCGGGCGCTTCCTCGACATCCCGTCTGCCGTCGACGGCCGGACGGTGATCGACTTCAACCGTGCCACGAACCCGCCTTGCTCGTTCACGGCCTTCGCCACCTGCCCGACGCCCCCCGAAGCGAACCGCCTGCCCCTCCCGATCCGGGCAGGCGAGCGGATGCCATCGGGGCACTGACGCGGCTGGCCGATCGCCGAACTCCGCCGGCGAATCAGTCGCAACTTCCCCACGCGCCGAGCAGCGCCGCGAGGTCGGCGGAGTTCACGGCCCCATCGAGGTTGATGTCGTAGCGGCCGTCGGAACTTCCCCATGCGCCGAGAAGGATCGCGAGGTCCGCCGAATTGACGGCCCGGTCGTAGTCGAGGTCGGACAGGCAGTCGGAGCGGTCTCTCCCGAATCCACCGTTGGCCTGCTCGGGAAGCAGATTGCGCCAACCTGGGCCGGAGTTGAGCTCGGGACGGTAGTTGTCGCGGCTCCGCATCATCTCGAACGGCACGCTGAACTCGCGGCCGTCGAATGGTGATGAAGCGTCGATCACCCAGCGGCCCTTCTGGTCCTGCGTGAGCACCCGGAGCACTCCGTCCGAGGTGGCGTACAACCGGCCCTGATCGCCCGCGCGCAGCGTGGCGAACGAGTCGATGCCCGCGATCGCGATCGAGGAGAAGTCGTCCTGCGTCCCGCCGGGGCCGAGCCGCACGATCGAGCGGTCGCCCTTGGTGAGGAAGTAGATCGCCCCATCGAGGTCGCCGACGGACATGGTGATGTCGTCGCCGAGCTCCACCCACTGCGGGATCGCCACCGTCGACACGAAGCCGAACCAGCGGTTGAGCCGCGTCACCGTACGCGACGCGCGGCTCACGACCACGACATGCTCGTTGGCGTCATCGAACGCAATCGCGGTGGGCGCACCCTGTTCGGGCGCAATCGAGCCGGTCAGCGTGCCGTTGGCGCGGATGCAGTGGATGCGCACGCCGTCGTGTCCGTAGATCTGCCCATCGCGGCCGATCGCGATCTGCCGAAGGCCCGAGATCGTGCCGACCCTGGCGGAAGTTCCCGTGGCGAAGTCGATGCGCTGCACCTCGCTCGGGGCGCCCGAGCTCGGGATGACCACCGCCAGCGCGTCGAGCGCGTCGGAGTCGAACACGAGATCGATGATGTCGAAGACGGGGCCCGTGAAGCCGAACTCGATCGGAATCCCGCCGAAGCTCCCCGTCGCGACCGACTCGATCGCGGCGCTGCCCGCGCCAGAAGGCCTCCACTTGAGCCCCGTGAGCGGCCGAACGCTGGTGTAGCCGTCGAAGATCCGCACCGATTCGGCGTCGAAGTCGAAGCCGAAGTAGCTCATCTCGTACTCGCCGAGGTTCGAGAAGCGCCGCGACTCGATCCGGAGCTCGCGGCTCGTGAACTCCGACTGCGCCTCGAGATCCGCGTTGTCGTCGGTCGCTGGATCGCGGACGAGGAGATGCCGTTCATCGACCAGACGCGACGCGCCGACGACCGTGACGCTGTGCCCGCCGTCGCGTTCGACGATGTACCGGAAGTCCTCGTCCACGCCGAGCAACGCGTATCGGCCGTAGTTGGCCCGGATGA
>JBJTOV010000346.1:0-5756 GCA_046074745.1 Planctomycetota bacterium
GCTCGCGAAGCGCCGCGGCGGTCATGCCTGCGAGATCATCTCGGCCTTCACGACCCAGGAGGAGGTCGGGCTGCGCGGCGCGCAGACCGCCGCCTACGCGGCCAAGGCCGACATCGGCATCGGACTCGATGTCACGCTCGCCTGCGACACGCCGGGCGTGCCCGACAACCAGCGCGTGACCAAGCAGGGCCTCGGCGCGGGCATCATGGTGCAGGACAGCTCGATGATCTCCGACCACACGCTGGTCGAGGAGTTCGTGGCCGTGGCGCGCAAGCACCGCATCCCCTACCAGAAGTGCATCCTGCCGCGCGGCGGCCAGGACGGCGCGGCGATCCAGCGCGCGGGCGCGGGCGCGCGCTGCGTGGCCATCGTCACGGGCACGCGCTACATCCACACCACCACCGAGATGGTCGACAAGGGCGATCTCGAGAACACGATCGAGCTGCTGGCCGAGTGGCTGGCGTCGGTCGAGTGAGCGGAACCGGCGGCGATGCGCCGATCGCGTGACCGGGCATCCGGCCGATCAGGCCCGTGCGCGGTCAGACCGCGATCTTGCGCTCGAGCCCTGCCATGCGCAGCGCGGTGTGCGCGAGCGCGCTCGCGGCGTCCATGCGCTCCTTCGCCTCGAGGGCCGCGCGCATCGAGGTGCGGCGTGGCGCCTCGGTCAGGAGCGATCGCAGCGCGGCGCCGAGACCGCGCAGGTTCTTCTCGGCGTCGACATGGTCGTCCTCCATCAGCGCCAGGCCCTCGCGCACATACGGCTCGGCGTTGAAGCGCTGGTGGCGGTCGGCGTGGTAGGGATACGGCGCGAACACGGTCGGCACCGCATTCAGCACCGCCTCGGCCACCGAGTTGGCGCCCGCGCGCGACAGCGCTGCGTCGGCCGCGCCCCAGCCGAGGCCCATCTCATGCAGGAACGGCAGCACCTTCGCGTGCACGCCCGCCTCGCGGTACGCGTCCTCGACAGGCTTGCGATCGGCACTGCCCACGAGGTGCAGCACCTGCCAGCCGCCGAAGGCCGCGCGCTCGCGCATCAGCATCAGCGCGACCAGATCGTTCAGGCTCTTCGCGCCCTGCGAGGCGCCCGTCACGAGCAGCGTGTGCAGCCCGGGCTCGAGGCCCAGTTTCGCGCGGCACTCGTCGCGCGAGAGGGTGGCGATCGCCGCGCGGCGCACGGGCATGCCCACGACGGCGCGCGCGAAGTTCGGCTCGGACGGCGTCGGGCACGCGCTCAGCACGGTCTTCGCGCGCTTCGCGACCCAGCGGTTCGCCTTGCCGGGCGTCGCGTCGAGGTTGACGAGCATCACGGGCACGCCGAGCGACTGCGCGGCCGACACCACGGGGCCGGTCACGAATCCGCCGAGCGCGACCACGCCGCGCACATTCCGCTCGCGGATGATCGACTTCGTCACCGAGCGGCCGTCGGCGAACGACTTCACGAAGCGCATCAGCTCGAGCGGGCTCTTCGAAAGGTGCTCCGCGGGAATCGGCCGGTACTCGAAGCCCGTCGGGTCGAGCATCTGCGCGTCGACCGCGCGCGTCGAGCACGCGAACACGATGCCGACATCGGGCGCCGACTCGCGCAGCCGCTCGGCGATGGCCAGGCCCGGTGCGATGTGCCCGCCCGAACCGCCGCCCGCAAGCATGATGGACGCAGCGGGAGCGCTCATGTGGTCACCGCGCCCGGCTCGGCCGCGGCCGCTTCGCCCACCGATCGATGGACCGTCGGCCGACCCGGCGGCTCGTCCACGATGCCGAGCTCGCGCTCGCGCGCGATGGCGTTGCGCTCGATCGAAAGCAGCAGCCCGAGCGAGAAGCCCGTCATCACCCAGCCCGTTCCGCCGCTCGAAAGGAGCGGCAGCGCGATGCCCTTCGTGGGAGCAAGGCCCGTCACCACCGCGAGGTTGATGAACGCCTGGATGCCGATCGTGAGCAGGACACCGATCCCGACCAGCCGCGAGAACGGCGGCACGATGCTGTCGGCCTCGGGCCGTCGCGCGCCGCGGGTCACGATGGCGAGGCCGCACAGCAGCATGGCCGCGTACAGCGTGACCACGAACAGCGCGCCCACGATGCCGATCTCCTCGCAGATGATCGCGTAGATGAAGTCGGTGGTGTCCTCGGGCAGGTAGCCGAACTTCTGCAGGCTGTTCCCGAGTCCGCGACCCGCAAGGCCGCCGCCCGAGATCGCGCTCATCGACTGGATGATGTGGTAGCCGATGCCCTCGGCGTCGGCCCACGGATTGCGCCACGCAAGGATGCGGTCGACGCGATAGGGGTTGGCGATGATCGCGCCGGCCGCAGCCAGCGCGCCCGCGGGAACAAGCAGGCCCGCGTGCCACCAGCGGATGCCGCCCACGACCAGGAGCAGCGTGCAGGTCGTGAACACGAGCGCGGCGGTGCCGAGGTCTTCCTTGCCGATCAGCGCGCACACGAGCCCGACCACGCCGATCGCGGGAAGGAACCCGCGCTTGAACGACGCCAGCCGGTCGGCGTGCCGCACGCAGAACCACGCGATCACGAGCAGCATGCCCCACTTCGCGAGCTCGCTCGGCTGGAATCCGTACGACGGCGGGCCGATCCAGCGCGCGCTGCCCTTCACCTCGCGGCCGAACGGCGGCACGAACACCAGCACCAGCGTGATCACGATCGCGGCGAGCAGCCACGGGATGGGCGAGGTCGCGCCGCGGCGGGTGAAGAGCCGCTCGAGGTTCATGCGGTAGCCGAACCACATCGCCCCGAGCGACAGCACCGCGAGGATCGTCGTGCGCCCGAAGAAGATCTGCTCGAACGAGATCGGCGCGTAGCGCGCCTCGGCCTCCGCGAACTGCTCGGGCGTCAAGACTCCGCTGTTGAGGAGCGCCGGGTCGGGCCGCACCGAGAGGCCGGCCGAGTTGACCATCACGATGCCCATCACGAGCAGCGTGAGCGCGCACAGAACGACGCCATGGGACATGCGGAGCATGGGGCGATTATCGGCGTTCGCAGAGCGGTTCGTGGAGAAGTGGGCGGGGCGGCCGGCGCGCGCGGCCGCCGTCGCACGGCGGGTTGCCGCTACCCTGTGGCGCTTCCATGTCGCAGGGCCCCACCGTCTACCTCGAGACCTTCGGCTGCCAGATGAACGAGCTCGACAGCGAGCTGGTGCGGGGCCACCTGCGGTCGCTCGGCTACCGCTTCGTCGAGGACTTCGCGACGGCCGATGTGGTGCTCTACAACACCTGCTCGGTGCGGGAACAGGCTGAAAACAAGGCCTACTCGCGCCTCGGGCTCGTGGGGCTGCGCAAGAAGGCGGGCGAACAGGTCGTCCTCGGCGTGCTCGGCTGCATGGCCGAACGCGATGGCGCCGACATGCTGCGGCGCTTCCCGCAGGTCGACCTCCTGTGCGGACCGGGCGAACTCGACCGGCTTCCCGCGCTCATCGACAATGTGCGCCGCACCGAGGGCGCCTCGCGAGAGGAGCGCATGGCGCTTGCGGGCAACAAGAGCCGCCGCTCGACCACCCTCGCCGCCGCCGAGGACCAGCTCGAGCTGCTCGACCTGTCGCGTGCGTTCGACCCGGTCGAACCAGGCTCGGAGCGGCGGTCGGCCTATGTCCGCATCACCCGCGGCTGCAACAAGTTCTGCACCTACTGCGTGGTTCCCAACACCCGCGGGGCCGAGATCCACCGCCCGCCCGATGCGATCGTCGAGGAGTGCCGCAGGCTCATCGACGCGGGGGTGATCGAGATCACCCTGCTCGGGCAGACCGTGAACCACTACCGCTATACGCACGGCGCGGCGACCGGCGCCGATGGCCGCGAGCAACCTCAGGTGGGGCCTGGACTTGCGGCGTTCCGCCAGCCGATCCCCGCCGGGCAGCGCACCACGACCTTCGCACGGCTTCTCGAGCGGATCCACGACGAGGTTCCCGACCTCAAGCGGCTTCGCTTCGTCACCAGCTACCCCCGCGACTTCGGCGACGACATCCTCGATGTCATGGCGGCGTGCCCGCGCATCTGCCGCTACATCCACGCCCCCGCCCAGTCGGGGTCGGACCGCATCCTGAAGGCCATGAACCGCGGCTACACCCGCGCCGAGTACCTCGAGTTCATCGACCGGGTCACCGCCCGACTGCCCGATTGCACGATCGCGGGCGACATCATCGTTGGGTTCCCCACCGAGTCGGACGCCGAGTTCGAGGAGACGGTGTCGCTCGTCCGCGCGGTGCCGTTCAAGAACAACTTCATCTTCAAGTATTCGCCCCGCCCGGGCACCGTGGCCATCGACCGCTACGACGACGATGTGCCCACCGAAGTGAAGAAGCTCCGCAACAACCTGCTGCTCGATGTGCAGACCGAGGTCAGCGCCCGCGTGCACGCGGCGTGGGTCGGCCGCACGGTCGACATCCTGGTCGAGCAGGTGCGGCGCGACAGGAAGGAGCAGGAAACCGCGGAAAACAAAGCGGTTTCGTCGCTCTCGCTGCCGCTGGCCGGGAGTGGCTCCGACGCGCATGGCGGCGATGCGCACGGCGACCACGACCACCCCGCTTCGCGCAATGTGGAGGTCCGCTGGGCCCGCCGCAGCGCGGGGCGCGGCGCGGCGCCGACCCGAACGCAGGTCACAGGGCGCACCGCAGGCGACCTGATCGTTGCCGTGCCGCTCGAAGACGGCGTCGACGCCGACGCCTTGGTCGGCTCGATCCTGCAGGTCGAGGTGACTTCGAGCGCCGCCCTAATCCTCGCCGGACGCCTCGTTACGGCCGTTGAGGCGTCGGAACGCCGATAATTGGGGCGATAGGCCAGCAATCTGGCTCTTCACGATCCAACAAAGTGTCAAGCCGACAAAAAGATCCGCGGCTTCCGCCCCGAGTCGCTTGACACGCCCCGAAGTTGCCCTAGTTTCTCCCCCGAGGGATGGGATCGCGTCGAGGGAGACGCTTTCCCTGAGGGAGAGTGCTTTGCCAATCCTCATACGGCATCGCGCAAAGGAATTGGGAGTCACAAATGAAGATGGGTATGTTTGCGGCCCTCGCGGGCCTCGCTGTCTCGGGCGCTGCTTCGGCTGCGTTCACCGGTTTCGAAGTCGTTCGTACGGTTGAGGGTGGCCTCGCTCGCCATGTCCTCAACGCGACGTTCAACGGCGCGACCGACACCGTCCTGAACGCCTTCCACCTGAACCGCACCAACGGTCAGTTCGGTGGCCTGCCGGTGTTCTTCCACAACGACGCCCTCAGCGGCGGCAGCTCGTCGGCTGCAGGCACCTGGAACCCGCAGTTCCTCCTCGCCCCCGGCGCGCTCGACTCGTACGTCTGCATCGGCGGCGGCGAAGGCTTCGCCTCGGGCAACTCGACGAACGCTGACCCCGACTGGGGCGCGGCTGGCTTCGGCCAGGCCCAGATCCCCTTCCTCGCGGCTGGCACCACCAGCGCTGGTCCGGGCTGGTTCAACGGCAACCCGCCGAACAACCAGGGCCTCCAGAGCGGCGGCAAGGTTCGCCTCGGCCAGTTCGTGGTCAGCGCCACCGCTGCCCGCACCGATCTCTTCATCAAGATCGGCTACAACACCGGCCCGAACACCACGGTCGTGTTCGCTGAAGGTACCTTCCGCCTGAACGTCCCCGCGCCGGGCGCCGTCGCCCTGCTCGGCCTCGCCGGCCTCGCTGGCCGTCGTCGCCGCTGATCCGATCCATTCGGACAGCAGACAACAGAGCATTGCACTCTTCACCGCCGCCGCGGGTATCCCCCGCGGCGGCGGTTGTCACTTTTCGCGTGCGGCGGT
>JBJTOV010000347.1:0-7322 GCA_046074745.1 Planctomycetota bacterium
CCTGGCACGTGCCGCGCAGTGCCAGGCAGTGCACGGCACGTGCCAGGCACGGGCCGTCTCGGTGGCTCGCCCGCCGAGAGCCGAGTTTGGCTGCGTCTCGGGAAGGGATCTCGAGCGTGGGACTGTCGGGGCGGTCGCTCCACGGCACATGCCAGCGAGTGCCAGGCAGTGCACGGCACGTGCCAGGCACGCATCAGGCACGCAACAGGCACGCAACAGGCACGCATCGGGGGGGCAACGGCGCCACCGATCCCCGCCATCTCCATCCTTGGCACTCGTCCGCTCGGGCGCCGCGCGCTCCCAACGCACGCCGCGCGCCGATCCATCACCGCGCCAGCCTGCGGCGGATCCAGCGCGCACGCCGTTCGTCCGCTCAGTTCGTCTGGCGCCACAGGTAGAGCACGATCGCAAGGTCGCGCGCGTCCACCGTGCCATCGACATTCAGGTCGGCCGCCGCGTTCGACGAGCCCCACGCGGCCAGCACCGCCGACAGGTCGGCCGCGTTGATCTGGCCGTCGCCGTTGATGTCGCCGTAGACCCGCGGCTCGGCGAAGCGCTGAAGCGTGGCCGTACGGCGGCGTCGAACGATGTCCCCGTCGGGCCGAGCACCACGATGTCGTCGCCGTTTCCGTCGATCGAGACCGTCTGCACCAGCTGCGGCTCGTTCGGGAGGGCCGGCGGCGCGAGCTGCGTGAGCAGGGCACCCGACGGCGACTGGTCGTTGCGCACCACGCGCAGCTGGTTCGGGCCCTCCAGTTCGTTCCGCGACACGAACGCAAGGTCCTGGTCGCCATCGCCGTCGAAGTCGCCCTTGGCGATCGAGTTGCCGAGGTAGCCGAAGTCGTAGAGCGTGAGGTCGAACGCGTTCGCATCGGAATTGACCAGCGCCAGCGTGTCGAACACGGCGGGCGTGCCCGGCGGCGTCGGCCGCGGAGCGGTCGCGAGCAGGGTGGCCAGCACATCGTCGATGCCGTCGCCCGTCGCATCGGCGACGGTGAGCGATGTCACGGGATTCGGCGTCGGGATGAAGATCACGCCCTGCGCGCCGAACGAGCCGCTCGTGCCGCCCGGAATGATGGTCGTTCCGCCCGTGCTGCCGCCCACGCCGTCGTCGATGCGGTCGTTGTCGATGTCGCCGCCCTCGACCGAGGTCGGCACGCCGCCCGGCGAGGGCGTCGAGGTGCCGCCGTCGCTCGACAGCGTTCCGTCGTTGTTCTTCGCGGTGAAGAAGGTGCCATCACCCTCGACCGCCACGAGCACATCCTTGCGGCCGCCCGCCTGCAGCGTGGCCACATCGGGCAGGAAGTCGCCCGTGGCCACATCGACGGGCTTGCTGCCGACCGGAACCAGCGCCTGCGGCGCGAAGCTCGGCACCGCGCCCGTCGTGGTGTTGCGCAGTGCGCGGATCGAATCCTCCTCGCGCAGCGCGACGACGAGGTTGAGGCGCGCGTCGAGATCGAAGTCCGCCGCCGCGATGCCGCGCGGGTCGAGGCCGACCGTCACCTGCGTCGACTGCTGCAGGCCCTCGCCCGTGCCCACGAAGACGAGCACCGCGCCGTTCTGCGTGGTGCCCGCGGACAGCGACACCGCGATGTCGTCGATCCCGTCGGCGTTGAAGTCGCCGCGCACCGAGTCCTTCGGCTCGAGCGGCAGCGGATACTGCGTGTTGTCGCCGTACCCGAGCAGCACGCCCACGGGCACGACGGTCGCGCGGATCTCCTCGAACATGCCGCCTTGCACGCGGTACACGACGAGCGCGAACTGCGGCGGCAGGCCGACGGTCTGGATGTTCTTGAAGTCGCCCGAGAACGACGCCGCGCGCATGATGAGCGCGTTGTAGCCGATCTTCGCGCCGGATGCGTCGATGAGCAGCGTGCCGCGCAGCACCGCGCTTCCGCCGACCGAGATCCACTGCGGAACCTGGCCGATCCGCCAGAGGTAGCGCGACTGCTCGCCGCCGTCGTACAGCCCGAACTCGAGGTTGCCCGTGATGTCGATCGCGCCGCCCGGCTTGACGCATCCGCGCCAGAGAACCGACCCGGTGATCGAGCCCTGCCCCCGCATCCACGACGACGGAAGGCTGCCGACGACCGGCGAAACGGGCGAGGCCAGGTTGCCGCCCTCCTTCAGGTTCAGCAGGCCGCGGATCTCGCTCGCGCCGTTGAGCGCAAGGCTCGAGCCCACGCCCGCGACGGCCACCGACGCATCCTGCGCCACGAACAGCGCATCGGTCGCGAACTGCGACGGCGCCAGCGCGCTGCCCACTTCGAACTCCCCGACGAGCACGCCCACCTCGTCGGCGGAGCCCGTCGACGAAAGCAGCGCGAGCCGCGGCGCCACGCCCGGCAGCGCCGACTTCGGCTGGCTGAGCACCACGAACGGCGTGGTGAGGTCGATGGCGGAGAACGACACGGCCGTGTCGGCAAGCCCCGCGGAGACCGTGAGGCCGTTCGTGAGGATCACCGGCGAGATTCCGTCGGCGCCGTACACCGAGGCCTCGGTGTCGCGGAATTGCATGGCGTCGAGAACCGCGCCGTTCCCGTAGGGAATCTCGATCTCGCGCGATCCCTGCTGCATCAGCCCGCGCACGACCAGCGTCGAGCTCGTCGTCAGCGGCGTCGACGGGCAGAAGCGGTCTTCGGCGGTGTACAGCTGCTGCGCCTGGATGCTCGTCGAGAGCAGGAGGTGCGGATCGGCGCCGTACTCGTCGGTGTCGATCACGCCGCTGTTGTCGCAGTCGGGCGACAGGCAGGTCTCGCAGCCCGTGCGCACCAGGTTCGAGCAGGTGTAGTCCCACGCCACATCGCAGCAGGTGGGATCGGTCGCGCATACAAGCTGGCAGCACGCGGGCGTGCCGCAGCCCGTCCAGTCGCCGCCCACGCAGCAGGGGCGCGCGGGGTCGGGGTCGCCGCACTGGCTCGGCGTGAACGCGACCTCGAGGTTCGTCGTGTCTCCCTGCGCCGGCGACACCTTGCCATCGCTCCAACCCACGATGAAGTAGATGGTCTGCCCGGTCGACACCGACCACGAGAGCGTGCCCGCGAAGTCGCCGTCGCTCTCGACGCAGGTGTACGGATCGGTGAAGCACGCGCCGAACAGGCCGATGGTGGCGCGCGCGGTGTAGTTCGACGGAAGCGCCGAGAGCGTCAGCGTGCCCGGCTCGGTGGCGTTGAACGCGTACCACGCGCCGTAGGTGATCAGCGCGCAGGCGACCTGCTGCTGGTTGTCGGGGCTCGAGGCTCCCGTGGGCACGCTGACGAAGCCCCCGGTGACCTGCTGGGCCGACTTGCACGAGCCGTTCGGGATGTCCGCGAACGCCGCACCGCCAAGAGCCGAGGCGAGGAGCGCGGTGACGACATGCGACGCTGGATACCCGGACTTGCGGAACATCATCCACCTCAGGTTCTGCGGCCTGGCCGCGGGGCGGTGTGGCCGAGGCGGAGCCTCGGTCGGGGACAAGAGTACTTCCGAAGCGAGTTCTGACCAATGCCGATCGCGCGTACGGACGAAGTCCTTGCAAACCCAACCGTCCACAGCCCTTGAAGCGTCGGGCAGGCGCGCAACCCGTCGGGGGGCGCGGCTATCCTGCGCCGCGGTGCCGAGTTCCATAATCTCGATCGACGGCCGAGAAATCGAGCTCCTGCCCGAGCGGGCGGCGTTCCTGCGGGCGCCTCGGGCGCTCGTCGTGGCGGACATCCATGTCGGGAAGAGCGAGTCCTACCGCCGCTTCGGCGTTCCCGCGGCCGACGGGATCGACGAGGAGTCGCTCGTGCGGCTGTCGCGGGCGGCGATGCGCACAGGCGCGCGGGTGATCGTGGTGGTGGGCGACCTGACGCACTCGGCCGACGGGATCGGCGAGGCGGAGCGGGCGCGCTTCGCCGAGTTCCGCGAGCGCTGCTCGCTGCCGATCAGGCTTGTCGAGGGTAACCACGACCGCGGCGTGCGCACCCTGCCGAGCGAGTGGTGCATCGACCGCGTGGGCGACGGCTTCGAGCTCGGCGGCTTCGCGTTCGTGCACGAGCCGCCCGCGGAGCCCGCGGCGGCATGGACCATCAGCGGACACCTCCATCCCGTGCTCTCGGTCGCGAAGGGCCCGCGCTCGGTCGAGGCGCCTGCGTTCGTGTTCGACCACGCGCGGCGCACGCTCGTGCTGCCCGCCTTCTCGAAGTTCACGCGCGGCGTGCGCTTCGCTCCGCGCGCGGGGATCGACATCCATGCGATCGCCGACCACGCGGTGGTCGGCCCGATCTCGGAGGGCGACGCGTCATGATCATGCAGCGCATTCCACGGAGCGCGGGGCTCGTCGTCCTGTTCCTCATCTCGCTCGCGGTGTTCTTCCTGACCTGGTTCCTGGTGCTCACGCCGATCGGCGCGTTCGAAGGCGAGTTCCTGCCCACGCCCACGATGTACCGCGGCTACCTCGAGGAGCTCCTTTCGCCCTCCCAGTGGGACGACACCACGGGGTGGATCCTCGTGTTCGGAAGCATCCAGGCCTTCGCCTTCGTGGCGTTCGTCGCGCCGCTCGTCGGCCCGCCCCGCGCGGGCGGCGAGGGGCGGTCGCTGCGCGCGAGCGTGATCGGCGCGTCGGTGATCGGCGGCGCGCTCGGGGTGGGCGGCGTGCTCGCGGCCGTGCAGGCCGTGCAGCTTGCGCTCGGCACCGATCTCAGCGTCGACGCACCGTTTCCGAGCCGCTCCGGAGAACTCATCGTCGCGACGCTGTTCGCGGTGTGGATCCTCGCGGGCGCCGTGTGGATGTACCTGCTGCGCGCCGCGGGCCGGTCGCGCGATCCGAACGGCATTCCGCGGCTGCTGCGCATCCTGCTGCGAGGCACGGTGGTCGAGCTCACGCTGTCGGTGCCGCTCTATGTGCTCGCGCGGCGCCGCGAGAACTGCGCCTGCGACCTCTGCACCTTCTTCTCGATCATCGGCGGCACGGGCGTATTGATCTGGATGTGCGGCCCGCTCGCCGTGCTGTGGCTGACGCGTGGCTACCGCCGCGCGTGGCGGCGCGGCGCGTGCCCGAACTGCGGCTATCCGCGCCACACCGCGTCGCGCGCATGCAGCGAGTGCGGCACCGCGTTCACCGCCGCGCAGGACGCGTGAGCCGCGCGTTCATGCCTTCGCGCGCCGCGTCTCGGTCTGCAGCACCACCATCGTCGCGTAGCGGCCGCTCGAGCGCATCAGCTCCTCGTGCGTGCCGCGCTCGACCACGCGGCCGTCCTCCATCACGAGGATCTGGTCGGCCTCCTGGATCGTCGACAGGCGGTGCGCGATCACGAAGCTCGTGCGACCGCGCAGGATGTCGCCGAGCGCGGCCTGGATGTGCCGCTCGCTCTCGGTGTCGAGGTTGCTGGTCGCCTAGTCGAGGATGAGGATGCGCGGGTCGGCGAGCACCGCGCGTGCCAGCGCGAGGCGCTGGCGCTCGCCGCCCGAGAGCTTCACGCCGCGCTCGCCGATGCGCGTCTCGTAGCCCTCGGGCAGCTTGTCGATGAACACATCGGCGCGGGAGACCTGCGCGGCGCGGCGGATCTCGGCGTCGGGCGCGTCGGGCCGCGCGTAGGCGATGTTCTCGCGGATCGTGCCGTCGAACAGGAACACATCCTGCTCGACGATGCCGAGGAGCCTGCGGTAGGAGGGCAGCGCGATGTCGCGGAGGTCGTGCCCGTCGAGCGTGACGCGGCCCTCGCTCGGATCGTGGAACCGCGCGACCAGGTTCGACAGCGTGGTCTTGCCCGCGCCCGAGTGGCCGACCAGCGCGACCATCGTTCCCGCGGGAGCCTCGAACGACACGCCCTCGAGCACGGCGCGGTCGGAGCCCGGGTATCGGAAGGTCACGCCCTCGAAGGCGATGGCGCCGCGCACCTGCGACGGCTCGGGCGCACGCGTGCCGCGCGCCGCGGTTTCCGCGAACTCCTCGGGCTCTCCGAGGAGGTCGAGCGTGCGGTCGAGGCTCGCGAGGCTCGTCTGCAGGCTGGTCGCGGTGTTCGCAAGCACCTCGAGCGGCCCGAGCAGCAGCGTGACATAGGTGAGGAACATCACGAGGTCGCCCGCGGTGAGCCGTCCCTCGACCACCTGCGTGCCGCCGTACCACAGGAGCGCGGCGGTGGCCGCGGGAATGAACAGCTCCCACGCGATCTCGACGCCGCGCGACCACCACCACACGAGGAGCTCGGTGCGCGCCTGCAGGTTCACCCCGCGGGCGAAGCGCGAGCCCTCGGCGTTCTCTCGCGCGAAGCCGCGCACCACGCGGATTCCGCCGAAGGTCTCGGCCGCGTGTCCGTCGATCTCGTCGCGCACCTTCTTGAGGTCGCGGTAGATCGGCCGGAGGCGGCCGATCCAGGTGCGGTGGCTGAACCACACCATCGGCAGGAGCACCGCCGCGCCCACCAGCAGCCGCCAGTCGGTGAACGCGAGGATCACGAGGCTTCCGGTGAGCTGGATCACCGCGCGGAACGGGTTGTACAGCAGGCCGAACAGCAGTTCGCCCGCGGCGCCCGCGTCCTCGCGGATCAGGCTGGCCACGCCGCCCGCCTTCAGCTCGTGCACGCGGGCGAGCGGCAGGCGGATCGCCTTGGCGAACGCGCGTCGGCGCAGCGAAACCTGCAGCTTCTTGGCGACCACCGTGGCGCGGCTTCGGCCCACGAGGCCGACCGCGACCTTCACCGCGACCGTGGCAAGGGTGAGCACCGCGATGAACGCGAGCACCGCGCTGCGGTCGCCGAGGTCGAGCCACGCGGGCGCGAGGCGTCGCAGGAGCTCGGGCACGGGCGCATCGCCGAACACGCTGTCGATCGCGACCTTCACGCCCGCGGGCGGCACGAGCGCGAGCGCCGTCGCCACCGCGAGCGTGGCGAACGCCACGGCGAGCGCGCCGCGGAACGGCCGCAGCAGCCCGAGATACGCGCGCAGCAACGCGCCGAACGAGCGATGCCGCGTGCCGCGCGGGCGGCCACGCTGGTCCTCGTGCTTCTCCCGCGCGCGGCGCGCGAGCTCCTCGCGGTAGCGCTCGAAGCGCCCGCGGCTCGAGCCCGAGCGCGGCGCCGCCTCGTGCACGATGCGGGGGCCGCCCTCGCTCATTCGCCGCCCCGCGCCGGAATCCGCAGCGCGACCGTGGCGGCGCCGTCGGCATCCACCACGCGGCGGTTGCGGATCCGCTCGTTCCCGAGTTGCCCGCATGCCGCCATCACATTGCGTCCCTTGGTGCCGCGGCGCTTGGTGAACTGACCGTTCGCCACGGCGCGGGCGATGAAACGGTCGACATCCGCCTCGTCGGGCGCGGGCCACGGCGAGTTTCGCCGGGGGTTGTAGGGGATCACATTCAG
>JBJTOV010000348.1:0-5633 GCA_046074745.1 Planctomycetota bacterium
CGGCGCGCTCGAACGCCTGCGGATGCTTCTTGCGGATCCGGCGGCCACCGAGGGCGACGCGATGCTGACCGACCTCTCGCGCGTGGCGCGCGATCTCGGCGTGCTGCTCGTGACGCGCGAGGAGATCCTGTGGGCGCGCGAACTCTGCGCGCCGAAGCGCGCGGCGTTCCTCGACGACGCCCGCGAGGCGCTGTCCAAGATGCCTGCAGCGCGGCGCGAGGCGCTCGAGATCCGCGCGGTGCCGCTCGCGGTCGCCTGCGCGCGCTTCCGCCCCGAACTGCTCGCCGCCGACGACGCGGCGATGGACGCCGAGATCCTGCGCGCGACCGATGGCCGCCGCAAGGCCTCGCCCGATTTCACGGGCTACGGAAGCGGTTTCGGCGAGTCGTTCTACGACCAGCGCGCGAAGCTCGTGTGGGCCGACCGCGCGGGCGTGCTCGTGGCGCTCACCGTGCTGCGCGACCCGGCGCTCATCGCGCACCTCTACGAGACCGCCGACCGCGACCGCGAGGACCGCACCACCGAGTACGGCGGCGTGATCGCGCTCGACGCGGCGGGAAGGCCAGAGTTCCTCGAGTTCGCGCCGCGCGCGAAGGCGGGCGACCAGCGCTACGAGAGCCCGCAGGCGCTCTTCGACGCGCTGTACACGGGTCTCTTCCATGTGCATTTCCACGCGCAGACCTACGAGAACGACCGCTACGCGGGCCCGCACCTCGGCGACTTCGCCTTCGCCGACAGCACGCGCTGCAACGGGCTGGTGCTGACATTCCTCTCGCCCGACGAGCTCGGCGTCGACTTCTACCGCCACGACCGAATGGTGGTCGACCTCGGCGCGGAACGGCGGCCCGAAGGCTGACGCATGCAGCTCGCGCTGATCGTCCAGCTCTCGATCGCGGCGCTTGCGATGGAACTCGCGGGAATGCTGCCGCTCGGCGCGCTCGAGGGCGCGTTGGCGGCGGCGGGCGCGCCGCTTCTCGTGCTTCTTGGCGGCGCGATCGCCGCGCGCCGCGCCGAACGGCTGCTCGACGCGCGCGAGGCGGGCGTCGAGTCGTTCGACCGATTCGCCTCGCGCGCGCCGTGGGTGGCGACGGGCATGCTGCTTGCGGCCGCGATGAGCGGCCTGCCGCCGTGGCTTGCCGACTCGATCGGCGGTGTCGGCGTCGCGGTGGCGCTCATGGCGTGCGGCATCGCGGCCTCGATGGCGGTCTCGGCGAGCGCGTGGCGCATCGAGCGGCGCCTCCGCGAGGCCACGCTCGTCGGCGCGCTCGACCAGTCGCGCCCCGTGCATCCGATGCCCTCGCGCTGGCGCTTCGTGGTCGCGAAGGCACGCTCGGGCATCGCGCCGCTGCTCGTTCCGCTGCTCATTCCGCTTGCGGGCAGCGAAGGCGCGCGCATGCTCGCCGAGGGGCGGCTCTCGCCCGAAGCGGTCGAATTGGCACGCCTTGCGGGTGGAATCGCGGGCCTCGCGCTTCTCTTCGCGCTCGTTCCCTTCATCGTGCCGCCGCTCCTCGGACTCGTGCGGATGCCTGGCGGCGAGCTGCGCGACGACCTCGAGGGCCTTGCGCGCGGCGCGGGCGTTGGCGTGCGCGAGCTCTGGGTGTGGCCCACCGACGGACTTGTGGCGAACGCCGCGGTGATGGGGGTGTTTCCCGGGCTCCGCTGCGTGATGCTCACCGACGCGCTGCTCGAGTCGATGCCGCGCGCGCAGGTGCGCGCGGTGATGGCGCACGAGCTCGGGCATGTCGCGCGCCATCACCTGCCGTGGATGGTGGCGGTCGTGGTGGCGTGCTGGACGGTCGCGGGCGCGGCGGCCACGCCGGTCGCGCGCGAGGCGCTGATGGCGCTCGCCCCGCGGTTCGCGCCCGAGGATTGGACCGCGCTCGGCCAATCGGTGGCGCTTGCCCGCGATGCGGCGGTGCTCGCCGCGGGGCTCGTCCTGTTCGGCCTTGCGAGCCGCCGCTTCGAGCGCCAGGCCGACACCTACGCCGTGCAGCTCCTGAGCCGCGGCGAGGGCAGCGACACCGCCACTGGCAGCGCGGTCGACGCGATGGTGGGCGCGCTCGGATCGGTCGCGTACCTGAACCATGTGCGCCCCGAGCGGCCGAGCTGGCGCCATGGATCGATCGCGTGGAGGCAGGGCTATCTGCGCGGAATCGCGGGCGCGCGGCTCGACGGCATGGCGATCGACGCGTTGATCGCATGGGTTTCGTGGATCTCGCTCCTCGTCGCGCTCGGGTCGCTCGCGTGGATCTTCCTCCCCGCGGCGGTCGGCTGAGTACACTCGCGCCATGCCCGCTCCGACCCTGCGCTTCACCAAGATGCACGGCATCGGCAACGACTATGTCTATGTCGAAGGCGCGCAGTACGCGGGGCTCGACTTCGCGCGCGCCGCGCGACTGCTGAGCGACCGCCACACCGCGGTCGGCAGCGACGGGCTGATCGCGGTGTGCCCGCCTTCGCGGCAGGACGCCGATGTGCGCATGCGCATGTTCAACGCCGACGGAAGCGAAGGCGAGATGTGCGGCAACGGCATCCGCTGCGTGGCCAAGTACGCGGTCGACCGCGGCATCGCCTCGGCGAATCCGCTGCGCGTCGAGACGCTGCGCGGCGTGCTCGAGGTTCGCTGGGAGCGCGGCCACGACGGCCGCGTGGCGCGCGCGAGCGTGATGATGGGGGCGCCCATCCTCGAGCATGCGCGCATTCCCGCGCGGATCGACGGCGTGGCCGCGGACGCGCGCGTGGTGGGGTGCGCGGTCGATCTCGCGCGTTTCGGCCCGGCCGGCTGGTGGGAGGCCGCGAAGGTCGAGCCGCATCTCACGCTTGTCTCGATGGGGAACCCGCATGTGGTGCTCTGCTGCGTCGACCCGTGGAAGGTGCCGCTCGAGGCGGTCGGACCGCGCATCGAGCGCGATCCGTGGTTTCCCGCGCGCATCAATGTGCATTTCGTGCGTTTCGGCCCGCGCGCGGGCGAGGCCGTCATGCGCACCTGGGAGCGCGGTTCGGGCATCACGCTCGCCTGCGGCACGGGCGCGAGCGCGGTGTGCGTGGCGGGCGTCCTGCTTGGGCGCGGCGCGCGCACGCTCGAGGCGCAGCTTCCGGGCGGACCGCTTGTCCTCGAGTGGCCCGCCGATGGCGCGGATGTGCGCATGATGGGCCCCGCGACCGAGGTGTTCGAGGGCGAGGTCGACCTCGCGGCGCTTGCGGCCGCGGAGGATCGCGCGGCGAGCATCGAGGCGAACGGGGCGGTGCATGCCTAGCGCGCTCACGAACGACGAACGGGCGCTCGCGACTCGCCTTGCCTCGTGGCGCGCCGCGATGGAGCGCGACCTTGCGAGCTTCGTGGCGATCCCGACGGGCACGGGGCACGAGCGGGGGCTGTCGGAGCTGCGCGCGATCTTCCGCGCGCGGCTGTCGGCGCTCGGCGCCGAGATCGACGAGATCGCGGGCGATGCGCGCCCCGCGTGGATCGTGCAGCCCGGGCAGCCGGCCGACGCGCCGGCCCCTGCAGCGCTGCGCGCGCGAGTTTCGGGTCGCGGCCGTCCCGTCCTCCTCACAGGGCACCTCGACACGGTGCACGACCCGCACGGCGCGTTCCAGACGCTCTCCGCCGCGTCGGGTGGCCGCGCGGTCGGCCCTGGCGCGATCGACATGAAGGGCGGCCTCGTCGCGATGCTCTTCGCGCTCGAGGCGCTTGCCGCCGAGGGCATTTCCGTGTCGTGGACGGTGCTCCTCAATTCGGACGAGGAGACGGGCAGCCTGCACAGCCAGCGCGCGATCCGCGCCGAGGCGCGCGCGTGCGCGCAGGCGGGAGGGCTTGGCCTTGCGATGGAGCCCGCGCTGCCCGACGGGTCGCTCGTGCTCGAGCGGCTCGGCTCGTGCACCTTCCGCATCGCCTGCGAGGGCCGCGCCGCGCACGCAGGCCGCGACTTCGCGCAAGGCGTGAGCGCGGTCAACGCGCTGGCTGCGCGCATCCTCGACGCGTCGCGCCTTGTCGACCTCGGCGCAGGCACCGTGGTCAACATCGGCCCGCTCGAGGGCGGCAAGGCCACCAACATCGTGGCCGACCGCGCGCGCGCGTGGGGCAACGCCCGCTTCAAGGACGCCGCGCGCGAGGACGCCCTGCGACGCGGCCTGCTCGCGCTCGCGACCGCGCCCGGCGCCGCGCTTCCCCGAACCGAAATCGAATACGAGCCGAACCGTCCCGCGAAGCCCGAGACGCCCGCGGTGCGCGCGCTCGCCGAGGAGATCCGCGCGATCGGCGAGGCCCTCGGCCAGAAGGTCGGCTTCGGCAAGTCGGGCGGCGTCTCCGACGGAAACCTGATGCAGGCCGAGGGCCTGCCCACGATCGACACCATGGGCCCCGTGGGCGGGAACCTGCATCGCACCGACGAGTACATCGAGCTCGATTCGCTCGTTCCGCGGGCCGCCATGCTGGCGATCCTGCTCGCCCGGCAGGCACGCGTCCCGTAACACGCGGGAATCGAAACATCTACGCTACAGGCTCTTCCGCCGTCGGACGAAAACAGGAGTCCGGCGCGGGGGCTCCGCACCGTTCGAAAGCCGAGTTCCATGACCACGACCCTGACCGCAGCACAGACCGTCGGCAGCGCGCTTCATTCGAGCGCCGCGATCGATGGCGCCATCCGCACCATCCTGTCCGAGGTGGAGGCGAAGAGCCGTTCGCTGACGGGCGCGCGCGCGCCGCAAGGCGAGCTCAAGGAAACGCTCGCGTCGTGGCTCAGGCGCGCCACCGAGGTGCGCGGCCGCGGCCCGCTCTACCCGTATCTCGGCTCGGGCGCAGGCAACGGCGCGCTGGTCGAGCTCGTCGACGGCAGCGTGAAGTGGGACCTGATCAACGGCATCGGCGTGCACATGTTCGGCCACGGCGATCTCGGCCTGATCGAGGCATCGCTGCGCGGCTCGATCTCAGACCTCGTGATGCAGGGCAACCTGCAGTACAACGCCGACGCGATCGAGTTCGGCGAGTTCCTGTCCGCGGAGGCCGCGCGCAGCTCGCGCATGAAGCACTGCTTCATCACCAACTCGGGCTGCATGGCGAACGAAGCCGCGCTCAAGGTGTGCCAGCAGAAGACGGGCTCGGCGCCGCGCATCATCGCGTTCGCCGACTGCTTCATGGGCCGCTCGACCACGATGTCGCAGATCGGCGACACAGCGGCGTACCGCCAGGGCCTGGCGCTCAACATCCATGTCGACTACCTGCCGTTCTACGACCCCGAGATGGGCCAGCGCTCGATCGACATGACGGTGTGGCACCTGAAGCAGCTGATCCAGCGCTATCCGGGCCAGCACTGCTGCCTGATCGCCGAGCTCGTGCAGGGCGAAGGCGGCTTCAACACCGCGCCGCGCGAGTTCTTCGTGCCGCTCTTCGAGGCGGCGAAGGAAGCGGGCATCCCGATCTGGGACGACGAGGTGCAGACCTTCGGACGCACCGAAAGCATGTTCTGCTTCGAAAGGCTCGAGCTCGGGCAGTACATCGATGTGGTGACCGTGGGCAAGATCACGCAGGCCTGCGCGTGCCTGTACACCGCCGAGATGAACCCGAAGGCGGGCCTTCTGTCGGGCACCTTCGCGGCGTCGACCAGCGCGTTCGCCACGGGCCTGTCGGCGCTGCG
>JBJTOV010000349.1:0-3384 GCA_046074745.1 Planctomycetota bacterium
CGGGTTCGACAGCACGATGATCACCGAGTTCGGCGCGTGCTGCGCGACCTTCTCGGCCACGCTCGACACGATGCCCATGTTGGTCACGATCAGGTCGTCGCGGCTCATGCCCGGCTTGCGCGGGATGCCGGCGGTGATGACGACGATGTCGCTTCCCTCGATCAGCGCGTAGTCGCTGCCGCCCGTGATGTTGCAGTCGAAGCCCTCGATCGGCGCGCTCTCGTAGAGGTCGAGCGCCTTGCCCTTGGCCACGCCCTCGTTGATGTCGATCAGCACGACATCGCCGAGTTCCTTCGAGGCGGCCCAGACAGCGCAGGCGGCTCCGGTGTTGCCTGCTCCGATGATCGAGATCTTCGCGCGACGCATTGCACTTGCTCCGTTGGTCAGGTTGGCTCCGCGCAGCCGCGCGGAAGGGGGCGGATGATAGCGGCTCGGCAGGGCGGGAAACGGCCCTCGGCCGAGGCCCCTTGCGGGGCGCGAACGCGGCAATGGCCTACTTTTCGGCCTTCTTCGCGCCCGCAGCGACGCGGTCCGAGAGCGCAAGGCAGAGCGCCGACACCACGAACACCATGTGGATCGCCCCCGAGGACCACAGGGCCTTCTCGCTCGCCTGCTCGGCCTGCAGGAAGACGCGCAGCAGCTGGATCGCGCTGATCGCGACGATCGAGTTGAACACCTTCTGCTTCAGCCCCGACGCGTCGAGCTTCCCGAGCCAGCTCGGCCGGTCCTCGCTCACCACGCTCAGGCGCGACACCGAGTTCTCGTAGCCGCTCAGGATCACCATGAGGGCCAGGTTCGCCATCAGCACGATGTCGATCAGCGACAGCACATAGATCGTGGTCTGCGCCTCCGACGAGAGCTCGCCCACCGCGGGCGCAGCCGCACCTGCCGTCGAGATCATGTGGTGGGCAAGATGCATCATCTCGCGCACGAACTGCACGAGCAGCGCCACCATCGAGAGCACCAGCCCGAGGTAGAACGGCGCCAGCAGCCAGCGGCTGCCGAACAGCGTTCGCTCGAGGACCCGCTCGCCCATGCCGGGCTGTCCGCCCGATGCTCCACCGCCGTCGTCGACCGCCATCAGTGACCTCCAAAAACGAACGCAGCCGCCATCGGGCGGCTGCGCTCAAATCCATGGGCCAGAAAGGACTCGAACCTTCGACCTCACCCTTATCAGGGGTGTGCTCTAGCCAGCTGAGCTACTAGCCCGGTTCCCTTGCGGGTCGCGAAGTGTAGCGGATCGCCTACCCCGACGCAACGATCCGAGGCCGCCGAAAACCGCGCCGACCAGCGCCCCGCCGCAAGGTCCGACCCCATTACCACGCGGCAAGATCGCCGACGAGGGGCTCGACAAGGTCCTTCATCGACACGATCCCGAGCGGCCTATCGGGCCGCTCCGCAACCACCGCGATCGCGGCGCGCTCGCGGCGCAGCGTGTGGATCGCCTCGAGCGCGGGCATCGAAGGCGCGATGAAGAGCGGCTTCACGGCAAGCGCGCCGGTCGGTTCGAGCGGCCGCGCGATGTGATCGATCGCCGCCACCACTCCCACGACCATGCCCGCGCCATCGACCACGGGAAGTCGGCTCGCGCCGCTCGCAAGCAGGGCCTTGGCGCGCTCCGCGGGCGACGCCGACAGCGCGACGGTCGCCACCTGTCGCCAAGGCCGCATCTCCTGGCCAACGCCAAGCCCGCGCATGGTGAACACGCGGTCGGCGAAGCCGATCTGCGCCTCGCTCAGGCCTTCGCTGCCGACTCCTTCGGCAAGCAGCGACGCCACGCGCGCGCGCGCCTCGACGGCATCGGCCGATCCACGCGCGCCGAACACCCACGCAGCCAGCGACCCGAGAGAACCGACCAGCGGCACGATGCCGCTCGCCGTGAGCGCCATGCGCAGGAAGACGAGCAGCCGCGAGTACCGCGGCATCCAACGGTCGGCGTGCACGCGGAACAGGTCCTTGGGCAGCACCTCACCGAACAGGAACACGACGGGCACCAGGATCGCAAGGTCGAGCAGCACCGCGGCCAGCGGGCCGAAGCCCAGGCCGTCGAGGATCTGCGACACGCCGAAGCTCGCCATCCACCCCGCGAGCGCGTTCGCCACGAGCAGCGTGGTCAGCATGCGCTTGGGCCGCGCGTACTCGCGCGCAAGCCGCGCCGACGCGGCGTCGCCGCGCGCGGCCCGCACCGACAGCCGCACCCGCGACAGCGAGTACATGCCCGTCTCGAGACCCGCAAGCAGCCCCGCCGCGCCGATCCCCGCGACCGCGACCGCGCCGAACAGCAGGAACGCCTCGATTCCCGCATCGATGCCCGCATCGCGCGGATTCATGCCGCCCCCCCGCCGCGCACCAGCGACACGAGCACGCTCTCGATGCGCGCGCCCGCGACCGCCTCGACCTCGAGCCGCAGGTTCCCGATCTCGACGCGGTCCCCCGCGCGCGCAAGGCGCGACAGCCGCTGCATCACGAGCCCCGCCACGGTGCTCGCGCGCGGCGACACCACGCGCGCGCCGAAGATGTCCGACCAGCGCGCGATGCCCATCTCGCCGCTCACCCTCCACACCCCGGGCGCGACCTCGTTCGGCGCATCGACCGCATGCTCGCCCGCCACCGCGATGTCGCCCACGATCTCCTCGACGCAATCCTCGAGCGACACGATGCCCGCGGTTCCGCCGTACTCGTCGACCGCGATCGCCGACTTCGTGCCCGTGCGCCTGAAGTGCTCGAGCAGCTGCTCGAGCGAGGCGAGCTCGGGCACGAACCGCGGCCGGTCCATGCACTCCTCGCGCGCGGGCCGCGGCTCGGCGAGGAGATAGCGCTTGAGATGCAGGATGCCGACCACCTCGTCGGCGCCATCGCCGACCACGGGAAGGCTGGTGAGCCGCGAGCGCGCGGCGACCTCGAGGATCTCGGCGTCCTCGGCCCCCCGCCCCACATGGTGCATGTCGACGCGCGGCGTCATCACATCGCGCACCCGCAGCCGCCGCAGCCGCATCACGCCCCGATCGGTCGGCTCTCGGCCGCGGCGGCTCCGCCCGGCGTCGTGGACGCGGCGGAACTGGCCGCGCTGCTCGAGCAGTCGATGATCGAGGGCTCGATCGACCTGCGCGAGCGCGAGGCGATCGAGGGCGTGATGCGGCTGCGGCGGCTGCGCGTGCGCGATGTCATGACCCCGAGGGTCGACATGGCATTCGTCTACGTCGACTCCGACGACTCGGAGATCGTCGCGACATCGACCCGTGCACGGCTCACCCACCTTCCCGTGGTGGGCCGTCATGTTGATGAGGTCGTCGGGATCCTTTCGCTGAAGCGCTATCTGCTGACCACGCCGCGTCCGACGCGCGCGGAGTGCATGGAGCCGCCGCGGTTCGTCCCTGAACTCGC
>JBJTOV010000350.1:0-4462 GCA_046074745.1 Planctomycetota bacterium
GGAGGTGCTTGCGCGCATCGCGCGGCGCGAGGGCGTCGTGTGCTCGGCGCTCGTGCCGAACGAGAAGGGCCTCGAGCGCGCGCTCGCATGCGGCGTGCGCAAGGTGTCGGTGTTCACCGCGGCCAGCGAGGGCTTCGCGCGCCGCAACATCAACGCATCGGTGGCCGAGTCGATCGAGCGCTTCCGGCCCGTGGTCTCGGGCGCGCACGCGGCGGGCGCCACGGTGCGCGGCTATGTGAGCTGCATCGTCGAGTGCCCGTTCGACGGGCGCGTGCAGCCGCAGGCGGTGCGCGAGGTGTGCGCGCGGCTCGCCGACATCGGGGTCGACGAGCTCGACCTCGGCGAGACGCTCGGCGTGGCGGTGCCCGACGAGATCGCGCGCGTGCTCGAGGCGTGCACGGCGGTGCGCGCGGCGGAGGAGCTGGTGCTCCACCTGCACGACACGCGTGGAACCGCCCTTGCCTGCGCGGCGCGCGCGCTGTCGATGGGGGTGCGCCGCTTCGACGCGTCGGCGGGCGGCATCGGCGGATGCCCCTACGCGCCGGGCGCGTCGGGCAATGTCGCCACGGAGGAACTCGAGTACCTCTTCGCGCGCTCTGGCTACAGGACGGGCGTCGACGGCGTACGGCTGTGCGAGGCCGCGCGGTTCATCGGCGAGGCGCTCGGGCGTCCGCTGCCGTCGCGCGTGCTCGCGGCGTCGGCGCGGCAGGATTCGACCTGCCAGGCCGCGCGCGGCGACGCGACCAGCGCGTAGGCGGTTCCGCGCAGCTCGATCGCGTGCATCGCGGCGCGCCCGCCCTCGATCACGACCGCGTGCGGCGTGCCCGGAAACCCGTAGCTGCCCGTGTTCACCAGCATCCTGCCGCCGATGCGCCGCGCGAACGCGCGGTGGCTGTGCCCGACGACCACCGTGCCCGCGCCCGGCGCGAAGCGCGCGGCCCAGTCGGCCACCATGCGCGGATACGCGATCCAGTAGCGAACCACCGCGAGCAGCCTGTGCGGGCGGTAGGCCATGCTGCCGATCGTCGAGATGTGCGCGCCCTCGCCCATCGCGCGCCACTCGGCGAGCGCGGCCTCGCCCGCGGCCCTGAAGCGCGCGGCGTCTTCGGCAAGCGTGCGGGGCGCGTCGCGCAGCGCGTCGTTGAAGGCGCGCTGCATCGAGGCGGCACAGGGCGACCACGGCGCGATCGCGTCGTGCATGGCGTCGCCGTGCGTGATGTAGACGGCGCCGTCCGCGAGCAGCATCGCGCGCGTGTCGCTCACGAACGGATCATGGTTGCCCGCGATCAGGTCGAGGCGCACGCCGCGGGTGGCGCACAGGTCGCGCAGCGTGTCGAGCTCGCGCTCGGCGGACGCCTGATAGCGCGCATGGTGCAGTTCCGCCACATCGCCGTTCACGATCAGCCGGTCGCACGAGGCGATGATCGGTTCGAACGCGCGCGCGCGCAGTGCGCCGCCCGCACGGCCAAGGTGCAGGTCGCTCAGGATCACGGTGCGTGGCGCGTCGGAGGCGGACATCGTCGGAGCGGTTACATCGGCCCGATCGCGCGGGGAATTGAACGGCGGAAGGTCCGAGATCAGGCGTCGGCGCGGTCGATCTGCTCGCGCGCGCCCGGGCCGAAGGTGATCACATTCTTGCCCGCGCGCTTCGACTCGATCGCAAGCAGGTCGGCGTGGCGCAGAAGGCTCTGCGCGTCGTGACCGTCCCAGGGGAACGCGGCCAGGCCCGCCGAGATCGACACGGTGCCCGGGCCGTCGAGGCCGAGCTGCGGGAAGCGCATGTCGCACACCGCCTTCTGGAAGCGGCGCGCCACGACCTCGACCGAATCGGGAATGCCGTTGCCGCCCGCGCGTGGACCCGCGGCGTCGCAGAACAGCACGACGAACTCGTCGCCGCCGATCCTGAACACATGGTCGCCGCGGCGGATCGAAGAGCGCAGGAGCTCGACCGTCTCGCGCAGCACCTCGTCGCCCGCGTCGTGGCCGAACTGGTCGTTGTACTTCTTGAAGTCGTCGATGTCGAAGTACATCAGGCTGAGCGCGCGGCGCTCGCGGCGCGCGACGGCGATGCTGTCGGCCAGCACCTTCTCGAACGCGCGGCGGTTGCCCGCGCCCGTGAGTTCGTCGCTCCACGCGAGGCGGCGCAGGTCGTGGTGCGAGGCCTCGAGACGCAGCCAGTGCGAGAGCCACTCGGCCCAAGCGCCGAGCGTGGCCTCGTCGAGCGTGGCCGAGACCAGCGTGCCGAAGCGGCGCTCGGGCCCGTTCACCGCCATCTGGCGCAGGCCCGTGCGGTCGGCCGCCGCGGCCGATTCCTCGCCCGCGCGCGGCTCGGGCACGAAGCGCACATTGGCGGTGCCGAGGTGATGGCGCAGCACGCGCAGGGCGGCGGCGTGCAGGTCGCCGCCCTCGAGCAGCGCGCGCACGAGGTAGATGTCGCCGGGCGGGCCGTCGTGGGTTGGCTCGGGCGCGCCGTGGTTGGAGCCCGCGCGCGGCATCTCGAACGGCGGCAGTCGGTCGCGCGGCGATTGAGGTGTGCGATGGGCGCCGTCGGTGGCGCGCTCGATGGCCGATGCGATGGGCGATGCGGCGGAAGAAGCGGCGGATGACGCGCGCTGCGGCGAACCGTGCGGCGTGGGCGCGTGCGCGGCGGAGTGGTTGCTTCCCGAGCCAGGCGCGGGTGCCCGGTGGGTCGTGGGCGCGGGCTGCGTGGCGGGAGCGTCGTCGTCGTGCCCGCGGTCGCGCAGTGCGGCTCGCGCGTCGTCGATCGCGATCTCGACCACGCTGCGCACCTCAGGTACGGCGCGGGCAGACGCGCGTTCGGCGCCCTCGGCAAGCCCGAGTTCCGACAGAACGGTTCCGAGCTCGTCGGCGTCGACGGGCAGCGACAGCGAGTCCTCGAAGCCTTCGGCGATCGCATCCGCGACCGCGGATTCCTGCGACTTGGTCACCACAAGCAGCAGCTGCACCGACGGATCGATGCGGCGAAACGCTTCGGCCACCGCGGCGGCCTCGTAGCCCTCTGCATCGGCGGGAATCGCGACCGCGGCCACGGGCTCGCGCGCGCCCGCGGCGCCGACCTCTGCGATCGCGCGGTAGATGTCGGGGCACTCGCTCACATGCGCGACCTTGCGGCGCGCCGACTTTGCAAGCTCGCGTATCGGCTCGCCCGCGCCCACCACGAGCAGACGGCCTCGCGGCGCGCGTGCGCGCGACGAACCGGAGGTCGGCGGCGTCATGGAGTGCCTCCGCGCGCGTCGCCGTCGGGGCCGTCGAAGAGGTCGAGCAGCATCTCGATCTCGGCGCTGGTCACGGCCTCGGCGCTGCGCGTGTCGGCGTTCTCATCGATGGATTCGTCGTCGTCGAGTCGGCCGGCCGCGGGCACATCGCGCGGAGGCGCAGCGTCCTGCGGCTCCACGATGCGGAGGTTGGGCTTGCCGGGCGGTGTGCGCGAGGTCACGGGCTCGAAGGAACGCGCGGCGGGGGAAGGGGGTTCGCCCGCGCGTGATGCAAGTTCGCCTGCGCGTGGTGCAAGTTCGCCTGCGCGTGGCGCGACTTCCCCCGCGCGTCCGCGATGCACCTCGATCGCAAGCTGGCCCGCGAGGATCCAGATCGAAACCCGCGACAGCCGCTCGCGCACGGCTTCGAACAGGAGCGAAAGGTCGTCCCACTGGTCGCGGTCCGACACGATCAGCGCGGTGCGTTCGCCCGAGGCGCCGCCGCGGAGGTCGCGCTCGAGCCGCGCGAGCTCGGCCATGGCCACCAGCGGGTGCCCGATAAGTTCGCACGGAACGCCCGAGTCGCGGATCGCGGCCATCAGCGCGGGCGACACCTCGCCATCGGGCGAAGTGAGCACCACCGCCTGCGTGTGCTGGCGCAGCGCATCAAGGGGGTTGGGAGCAGGCGTCGCCACGGAAGAGTCCCGTTCCGAATCTAGCACCAGACTTGGCCGAGGCATCTTTCAGGCGCCCGCGACGGGGGATTTCGTTCTCGGATCGTCGGTCTGGCGCGAAGTTGGTGGCGAAAACCCGTGGATCTGCTATGGTTTACGACCCGTCGCCCACCGTTGGAGGTGGGCACACCCTTCCTTCGGGAAGGCATCCACGACACGCGGCGCCCGTTCGCGGGCGCGCTTCCAGGCAGGTGCTCCATGTCGCAGTTCCAGACCCAGGCCCCGGCGTTCCGTCTCAAGGAAGGTTCCGAGGGGCAGCTCTTCGTCGACTACCGCTCGACCGACGAGCTCCGTCGCATGATGACCCCGAACGGCAAGATCTACTCGCGCAAGCGCACGGGTCTGTCGGCCCGCCACCAGAACCAGCTGGCGCAGGCGATCAAGCGCGCGCGCTTCATGGCGCTGCTGCCGTACACCAGCGCGACCATGTGATTCGCGGCGATCAAGCTGCAAACACCGACTTTCGCATCGGGCGCCTCTCGGGGCGCCCGATTCGTTTTTCCTGTTGAACGC
>JBJTOV010000351.1:0-3759 GCA_046074745.1 Planctomycetota bacterium
GCCGTGTCCTGCTTCTTGGGCGCGCCGAAGCCGATGTGGCTCTCGACGATCACCAGCGTCGGACGGTCGGCCGAGCGCTTCGCGGTCTCGTACGCGCGCGTCAGCTGGCGCAGGTCGTTGGCATCGCCCACATGCAGCACATTCCAGCCGTAGCCGGCGAAGCGCGCCGCCACATCGTCCGAGTAGGCGAGGTTGGTCGAGCCCTCGATGGTGATGCGGTTCGAGTCGTAGATCCAGCACAGGTTCGACAGACCCAGATGGCCCGCGAGCGACGCGGCCTCGGTGGAGATGCCCTCCATCAGGCAGCCGTCGCCGCAGATCGTCCACACGCGGAAGTCGAACAGCGCGTAGCCCGGGCGGTTGTAGCGCGCGCCCAGCCACTGCGACGCGATCGCCATGCCGACGCTCGTCGCCAGGCCCTGGCCGAGCGGGCCGGTCGTGGTCTCGACGCCCGTCGTCAGGTGGCTCTCGGGGTGACCCGGGCACAGCGACCCGAGCTGGCGGAAGCGCTTGATCTCGTCGAGCGGCACCGCGAGCTCGCCCGTGGGCGTGTCGTGATGGTCGAGCCGCTGCACGCCCGCGAGGTGAAGCAGCGAGTAGAGCAGCATCGACGAGTGTCCGTTCGACAGCACGAAGCGGTCGCGGTTCGCCCAGCGCGGCGCCGCGGGGTCGTAGCGCATCACATCCTGCCAGAGCGCGTACGCCACGGGCGCAAGCGCCATCGGCGTGCCGGGGTGGCCGCTGTCGGCCGCCTGCACGGCGTCCATCGACAGCGTGCGGATGGTGTTGATCGCGAGGTTGTCGATGTCGGGCGTGCCCATCGGGGTGCCCGCATTCGCGGCGGCGATGTTCATGGCGGCTGTGGTCACTCGAGGCTCCTGTGTGCGCACGCGCGGTGCGGCGCGGCGGCCGGCGACCGCGTCGGGGCGGATGGTACGGCCGCGCGCATCGATGCGCGGGGCGCGGAAATGAAGCGAACTCCCCAGATGGCGCGGCCTTTCGGCACCCTGCGGCAAGCGCCCTACCAGCCCTGCGTCCAGCGCGCGAGAACCGCGGCGAGGTCGCCCGCTCCCACGCGGCCGCTGCCGTCGACATCGGCGCGACGCATGGTCCGGTCGGCGCTGTTCGAGCCGCCCCACGCTTCGAGAACGAGCCCGAGGTCGGTCAGCCCAACGGCGCCGTCGGCGTCGAGATCGGCCGCGTCGGGCGCCGCCAGCGCAAGCCGCGATCCCGCGGGCACCTGCGTCAGCCGCGTGGTCTGCCCGCTCGGCCAGAGCACGCGAAGCTCGTCGACCTGCTTCGCCGCGCCGATCCCGAGATGCACGACAGGCTCCGAGCTCGACTGATACCCGCCGCCCGAATGCACATGGCGGCGCACCACCTGCCCCGCCACCACGGCCTCGACCACCGCGCCCAGCCCGTGCGGCGCGCAGCGCGACGCTGGTCCCGCCGCAAGGTCGAGCATCACCGAACGCCCCGCCGCGCCGTCGTTCCGGAAGAGCTTGAGCGCCCCCGCGTTCACCAGCATCACGAGGTCGAGGTCGCCGTCGCGGTCGTAGTCGAGCGTGCCCACGCAGCGCGTGTCGGCGGCAAGGGCGATGCCCGTCTCGGCGCCGAGCCGCACGAAGGAACCGCCATCGTTCCTGAACACATACTCCTGCTCGCTGGCCCACTCCGACGCGTTGCGGCCGTTGACCTCGACGATCTCCTCCCAGCCGTCCTGGTCGAGGTCGGCCGCCACCGCGCCCCAGCCCCAGCCGCCGTCGTTGCATCCGCGCGCCACGCTCGCCTCGGCGAAGGTGCCCGCGCCCTGGTTCAGGTACAGCGCGTTGCCGGTCCAGTCGCCGGGATTCGGCACATCCATGTGGACGCTGGTCACATACCAGTCGGGGCGGCCGTCGCGGTCGAAGTCGGCCACGCAGTGTCCCATCCCGTTGTCGTCGATGCCAGTGCCCGACAGCACGGTGCGCAGCATGAAGGTTCCGTCGCGCTCGTTGCGCCAGTACTGGCTGGTCTCGAAGTCGGCGGCAAGCAGCAGCTCGGGGTATCCGTCGCCATCCATGTCGCAGAACGCAGGCTGGAAGCCCCACGAGTTCGGAACCGTGATCGCCGCACCCGTGACATCGGTGAACGCGGCGCCGTCGTTCCGAAACAGGCGGTTCCCCTGCGCGGCCTGCGTCCACGACGCCACGAAGAGATCGAGGTCGCCGTCGAGGTCGTAGTCGCCCCATGCCGAGCCGTTGCCGCACGAAACGCTGCTCGAAGTCGCGTTCACGCCGACCGCCGCGGCGATCTCGGTGAACACCGCGCCATCGTTCCGATACAGCCTGTGCCGTCCGACCTGACCGAGGTTGTCGGTCGCCTGACCGTAGCTCGTGACATAGATGTCGCTGTCGCCGTCGCGGTCGAAGTCGGCGCACGACACGCCGTTGCCCGCGTGCGCCACCGCGACGCCGCGCGCCACGGCCTCGTTCACAAAGGTTCCGTCGCCGCGATTGATGTACAGGCGGTCGGTGCCCGTGCCACCGCGCGGCACGAAGATGTCGGGCCAGCCGTCGCCGTTGAAGTCGGCGATTCCGAAGCCGCCCATCGTCCACTCGTTCAGCCCTGGGACAGCCGCGAAGTTCGGCGCGTGCGTGAAGCCCGAAAGCCCGCTCGCCGCCGAGACATCGGTGAACGCCACCCCGCCCGCGAAGGCCTGCGCCGCCGCGGTTCCCGCAATGGCGATGCAGGCCAGGCGCAGGTCCACGCGCCGAATGTACAGCGCTCTGGTGCGAAGTCGAGGAATTTCGGCGGCAAGGAGCCCGCGCGCGACGGGCTCGCAGGGGGCTTCGAGGGGCGGGCCGCACGAAAGGCGCTTCGCAAGCCGGCGTTCACGCGCGATCGCAGCGATTCGCCGTCGACGCCCCACCTGGTTCCACCCGCGGTTCCTCACCCTGCGCCTCGCCCCGCTCCGCATCGCGCACGGGCAGGTCGTCGAAGATCGCCCGCCGCGCCGGCGTGTCGAGATCCTCGAACTGGTCGCCCTTGGCCGCCCACACGAAGGCCCAAAGCACGCCTCCCGCGATCACGAGCGCCACGGGCAGCGCCACGAACACGAGCTCCATCACGCGCCTCCCTTCGCATCGCCCGCCACGCCGAAATCAGGCATGCGCAGCGCGATCACCAGCACCGTCAGTCCGCTCAGCGGCATCAGCACCGCGGCGACCAGCGGATTCACGAGCCCCGCGAACGCCAGCGCGCCGCCCACGATGTTGTACGCGATCGAGATGCCGAGGTTGGTGCGGATCGCGCGCATCGTCGAGCGCGCGCCGTTCAGGAAGCGCTCGAGAGGCCGCAGCCCGCGCGCGGCCAGGCACACATCGGCCACATGATGCGACGCCTGCGCGCCATTGCGGAGCGTCACGCCCACATCGGCCGCCGCGAGCGCACCGAGGTCGTTCACGCCGTCGCCCGCCATCACCACGGGCCGCGCGAAGTCGCTGCGCTGCACGAACGCGAGCTTCTCCTCGGCCGAGAGCCCGCCGTGCGCGTCGCGACCGTCGACACCAAACGCACGCGCCACGCGCGCCACCACCGCGGGATCGTCGCCAGACGCGATCGTCACGCGCCATCCCGCGCGGCGCAGGCGCGCCACGGTCTGCGCGCCATCCCCGCGCACGCGATCCCGGGCCTGTCGCCGCCCAGCCGAGACGATGTCGGGCTGCGTTCAGGCCGTGGCCGGCGGCGGCAAACGACCGACGCGCAAAAACACAACAG
>JBJTOV010000352.1:0-4265 GCA_046074745.1 Planctomycetota bacterium
CCATGGACCGAAGGGCGTGGGCGCGCTGTACGCCAGACGCGGCGTGCGCGTGGCGCCGCAGGTCACAGGCGGACCGCAGGAGCGCGAGCGCCGCGGAGGCACCGAGAATGTGCCCGGCATCGTCGGAATGGGGGCGGCTGCGGACTTGGCCCGAGCGTGGCTCGCGACCGATGGCCGCGCGCATGGCGCGGTGCTGCGCGACGCGTTCGAGGGCGCGGTTGCGAACTCGACAGATGCCACCGTCCACGGGCACGCCTCGCCAAGGCTCTGGAACACCACGAACATCGGCTTCGCTCGGCTCGAGGCCGAGGCGATCCTGCTTCTCCTCTCGGAGCGGGGCGTGTTCGCATCGGCAGGCGCGGCGTGCTCCTCGGGGTCGCTCGATCCCTCGCCCGTGCTGCTTGCCATGGGCATCGCGCCCGAGATCGCCCACGGCTCGATCCGCTTCAGCCTGTCGCGCGACACGACGAAGGCCGAGGTCGATGCCGCCGCCGAGCGCGTGACCTCCGCCATCGCACGGCTCCGCGCCTCGACACAGTCCGCCGTGCGCTGAACGACCGCCGCGAGAGCAGTCGACACGCGCAGGCATGATGCGCCACGAGCTCGGTCCGCGGGCGTCGAAGCCGCGGTCCAACGGACTCAGCTGTTTGCCGCCTGCGCCGCCGCTGCTGCTGCCACTGCTGCCGCTGCTGCCGCGGAGAGTGATGCGGATCCGCTCGACATCGTTGCGAGCATCGGAATCCCAACGCCCTCGCCCTTGAACGGCTGGAACCACAGTTCCTTTCCGTCGACCGCGTCAAGCGCCCATGTGTATCCCTGCGAACTCGCGAAGACACGGTCGACCGAGGGCAGGATCGCCAGCATGGTGGACCCGCCCTTCGGAACTTCCCACTTCCACACGATGGATCCGTCCTCGCGGTCGAGCGCGAATAGGCGCTTGCCGAAGCTGACGAAGAGGAGATCGTCGGTGGTGAGTTGCTGGCGCGCCATGGACAGCAGGATATCGCGCACCCACCTTCCCTCATGTCCGCGCGCCGCACGGGCGGCTCTCGGTATGCCAACACGCGTGAAGGTTCCGACCCGCCCGCCCGGCCCAGTCCGATGTCAAAACGACGACGGCCCGCGGATTGCTCCGCGGGCCGTCGTCGCGAGCGAGGCGCCAAGGCGCGGTCTCGCTCAAAGTGCGGTCGAGAGGACTTGAACCTCCATGGGTGTTACCCCACTAGAACCTGAATCTAGCGCGTCTGCCAGTTCCGCCACGACCGCGTGGGGACGGAGAGTGTACGGCGGCGGCAGCGGTTCTTCAAGCAATCGAATGCCGCTCGCTTCCTCCGCCAACCAAGCCCGCGCGGGGCGCGCCCCTACCCGTTATCAGCGGAAAAACGCAGGCAGAGCGGGAGGAGCCTTCCAACCGCCCTACCTGCGCTACGCGAATGGACCTTCGTCCCCCTGCGCTGCGTCTGGAGAACGCTGCGTGGGATTCGCCTTTGCGCCGCGCGACAACCACACTCGAGATCCGGCATCCGACATCCACGCCTGCATCGCTCCGACACGATGCTGCATGGATGCTGCATGGACGCCGCATGGACGCCGCACGAATGCCGCGTGGAGGCCACACCTCGCGACGAATCGCTTCGCCGGTGGCCCGTCGCGCGGGCGCTGTTCCTGAAATCGCCTGACCGCTCAGCGGCTCACTCGTCTTCGTCGCCGTCGTCGTCGTTCGACTTCGGCGGGGGCACCTTGCCCGAACGGAGCGCTGCTTCCGCCGCAGCCAGGCGCTTCTCGACAACGCGCTGGCGGATGTCGGCGAACATCGCAGGGCTCTCCTTGATGAACGCCTTGGCGTTCTCGCGGCCCTGGCCGATGCGCGTGCCCTTGTAGCTGAACCACGCGCCGGCCTTCTCGATGATGTTGTCCTCGACGGCCAGGTCGACGAGGTCGCCCGTGGTCGAGATGCCCTCGCTGAACATGATGTCGAACTCGGCCTCGCGGAACGGAGGCGCGACCTTGTTCTTGACCACCTTGGCGCGCACGCGGTTGCCCACATTGCGCTCGCCGTCCTTGATGGCGCCGATGCGGCGGATGTCGATGCGCACCGATGCGTAGAACTTCAGCGCCTTGCCGCCGGTGGTGGTTTCGGGCGAGCCGAACATCACGCCGATCTTCTCGCGCAGCTGGTTGATGAAGATCACGATGCACTCGCTCTTGGCGATGGCGCCCGTGAGCTTGCGCATGGCCTGAGACATGAGGCGCGCCTGGAGGCCCACCACGGAGTCGCCCATCTCGCCCTCGATTTCAGCCTTTGGGATGAGCGCGGCCACCGAGTCGACCACGATGATGTCGACCGCGTTCGAGCGGACGAGCATCTCGCAGATCTCGAGCGCCTGCTCGCCGGTGTCGGGCTGCGAGACCAGCATCTCGTCGAGGTTGACGCCGATGCGCTTGGCCCACGACGGATCGAGCGCGTGCTCGGCGTCGATGAAGGCGGCGACGCCGCCCGACTTCTGCGAGTTGGCGACGACGGTGAGCGCCAGCGTCGTCTTGCCCGACGACTCGGGCCCGAAGATCTCGACGATGCGCCCGCGCGGCAGGCCACGCCCGCCGAGCGCGAGGTCGAGGCTGAGCGCGCCCGTGGCGATCGACGGGATCGGCGCGAGCGCGTCACCGTCGAGCTTCATGATCGAGCCCTTGCCGAAGGTCTTCTCGATGGCGCCCATGGCGCGCTCGATGGCGGCGAGCTTGCCCTTGCGCTCTTCGGCCTTCGCCGCATCGATCTTGGCCTGCGCCGGATCGGGGCGGACAGCGCGCGGCTTGTCCTCGATCGAGCTGGCGGCCGCGGGGGCGCTTGCTGGAGCGGGACGGGCTGCGGGAGCGGGAGCGCGGTTGGTGCTGGAGGGAGTCGCCATCGGGTTCGATCCTGCGTTGGGGCTGCCGTTCTTCGCCGTATTCGTATTTGCGTTCGTACTTGCGTTCGTGCTTGCGTTCGTGCTCGTGTTCGTGCTCGTGTTCGCGACCATCTGTATCCCCTTCGGTCCTTCGTGAGGAGCGCGAAGGTCCCGAAATCTGCGCGCTTTTTGCGCAGTCTTCGCGTTCACCATCGCGTTCCGGCCAAGTTGAGTGCGGAGCGACTTCCAACCGAGACCCGAACAGACTCCGCTCTTCTGTTCGGTGCTTGTTCGTACAGTACCACATCGGTTCGCACCGCAAGGGCCTCCCTACTTTTTTCCGAACAGATTTTCCGTCGCGCCGAAAAAGAAGCGCAGCGCACCTTGCAAGATGCGCTGCGAAAGAGACTTGCGATGTCGCTTCCGTCAGTAGTTCGGCGTCGGCGCCCTGAACTTCGACATGTCGATCGACTGGAAGTACGCGATCGTTCGCGCAAGCCCCTCGCGCAACGGGATCTTGGGCTCCCAGCCGAGGCGCGCGCGCGCAAGCGTGATGTCGGGACGGCGCTGCAGCGGATCGTCGGCGGGCAGCGGCCGCGCCTTGATGATCTGCGAGCGGCTGCCCGACAGCTCAACCACCATCTCGGCGAGCTCGCGAATGGTGAACTCGCCGGGGTTACCGATGTTCACGGGCCCCGGCAGATCGTCGGGCGCGTCCATCAGCGCCAGGAACCCGTCGAGCAGGTCGTCGACATAGCAGAACGAGCGCGTCTGCGTTCCCTCGCCGTAGATGGTGATGTTCTCGCCGCGGATCGCCTGGCGGATGAAGTTGCTGACCACGCGGCCGTCGAACGGATGCATGCGCGGCCCGTAGGTGTTGAAGATGCGCACGACGCGGATGTTGACCTTGTTCTGGCGGTGGTAGTCGAAGAACAGGGTCTCGGCCGCGCGCTTTCCCTCGTCGTAGCAGGAGCGCGGACCGATCGGGTTCACATTGCCGCGGTAGCTCTCGGGCTGCGGATGGACATCGGGATCGCCGTACACCTCGCTGGTCGAGGCGTGGAAGATCTTCGCCTTCCCGCGCTTGGCGAGCCCGAGCATGTTGATCGCCCCGAGCACGCTCGTCTTCATGGTCTTGATCGGGTTGTACTGGTAGTGCCCGGGCGCCGCGGGGCATGCGAGGTTGTAGATCTCGTCGACCTCGAGCATGATCGGCTGCGTGACATCGTGGCGCACGAACTCGAAGTTGCGGCATCCGAGCAGGTGCTCGATGTTCGACTTCTGGCTGGTGAACAGGTTGTCGAGGCACACCACATCGTGCCCGGCCTTCACGAGGCGGTCGCAGAGGTGCGAACCGAGGAATCCGGCGCCGCCGGTGAC
>JBJTOV010000353.1:0-3321 GCA_046074745.1 Planctomycetota bacterium
CGACAAGGGCTACCTCAGCCCGCACTTCGTCACCAACCAGGCGAACATGGAGTGCGTGCTCGAGGACTGCTTCGTCCTCATCCACGAGAAGAAGATCTCGAGCGCGAAGGACTTCCTCCCGATCCTCGGCAAGATCGCCGAGAGCGGCAAGAGCCTGCTGATCGTCGCCGAGGACATCGAGGGCGAGGCGCTCGCCACCCTCGTGGTCAACAAGCTGCGCGGCGTCCTCAAGGTCTGCGCGGTCAAGGCGCCGGGCTTCGGCGACCGCCGCAAGGAGATGCTGCAGGACATCGCGGTGCTCACGGGCGGCCAGGCGATCATGGAGGAGCTCGGCATCAACCTCGAGAACCTCGCGCTCACCGACCTCGGCCGCGCGAAGAAGGTCACCGTCGACAAGGACAACTGCACCGTCGTCGAAGGCGCGGGCAAGACCAAGGACATCCAGGGCCGCATCGAGCAGCTCAAGGGCCAGATCGAGGTCACGACCAGCGACTACGACCGCGAGAAGCTGCAGGAGCGCCTCGCCAAGCTCTCGGGCGGCGTGGCGCAGATCAATGTCGGCGCCGCGACCGAGGTCGAGATGAAGGAGAAGAAGGCCCGCGTCGAGGACGCGCTGCACGCCTGCCGCGCGGCCGTCGAGGAGGGCATCCTTCCCGGCGGCGGCACCAGCGTGATCCGCGCCCGCAAGGCGCTCGAGAAGGCCAAGAAGGGCCTTCCCGAGGACGAGCAGGTGGGCGTCGACATCGTCTGGCGCGCGCTGGCCGCGCCGTGCAAGCAGATCGCGGCCAACTGCGGCCTCGATGGCTCGATCGTCGCGCAGCGCATCGAGGACTCGGACGATGTGTCGTACGGCTTCAACGCCGCGACGCAGAAGTACGAGAACCTCGTCGCCTCGGGCATCATCGTGCCGACCAAGGTCGAGCGCGTGGCGCTGCAGAACGCCGCGTCGATCGCGGGCCTGCTGCTCACGACCGACTGCGCGATCACCGAGGTCAAGGAGAAGAAGGCGAAGGCCGCGGCCGGTCACGACCACGGCGACGACTACTGATCCAAAGCACCCGACAACCATGAAGCGAACCGGGGCCCACCTGCGATGGCGGGCCCCGTTCATTTCCAATCGCGACCGATCAGTCCGCGTCGCCCGCGATGCTCTGGTCCTGCGGCCACACCGTGCGCGTCTTCCACGAGATCGCGGTGGGCCGCGCGTCCTTGCCGTCGGCGCGCGCGGGCAGCGACAGCACCCACTTCAGCAGGCCCTGCGGCCGCGAATCGCGCACGAACTTCTCGTCGGTCGCGAGCGCAGGCGCGACCTCGCTCATCGTGATCTCGACATCCTTGTTGCGCGAGACGGGCACGCGGTCCCACACCTCGACATCGACCGCGCGCGGCAGGGTGTTGACGAGCGAGATGCGGTACGCGCGGTCGACCGCCTTCGACTTGGTGAACACGCCCGACTCGCCTGCGGTCTTCGCCACCAGCTCGCGCTTCACGGTCACGCGCGGCTCGCGGCCGAACCACAGCTCGATCTCGCCGCCTGGCGCGGTGGCGGCAAGCGAGGCCTGGCCGATCGAGTCGGCGCCGAGGTACATGTGCGCCGCGCCCGCGAGCAAGAGGTACGAAGTCTCGTTCCTGAACCGCGCGCGCAGGTAGACATCGGAGTCGACGAGCGGCCGCGCGACGAGCGCATACGACGGCCTGGCCTCGATCGTCGCGACGCGCGTGCGGCGCTCGGCCTGCTGGTCGCTCGCGGCCGTGAAGGTGCGGGGGAGCACGAACTCGATGGCAGGCCCCGTGCCGCCCACCGACGCGTCGGACGCCATCTCGGCCAGCCGCTTGCCGCGCGCCATGGCCTCGCCGCCCTCGGACGCCATCGCGCGGGGCCGCATGTCGGTGTCCATGCGCGCGGCCGCGCCCGGGACCGCCTTCGGCATGTCGGCCTCCTCGACCGGCTGAAGGATGTCGACATACGCCGGCGGAATCTCGCGCGGATTCGCAGCCCGCGTCGGTCGCGAGGTCGACAGCGTCAGCGCGACCTCGCTCCAGTCCTCGCCCGTCGCCTGCACGATGTTGGCGTCGAACTCGAGCGACGGCGTGCCCGCATCGGGGTCGCCGCGCACCACATAGGTGGGCGCCCAGCTGGCGTTGGCGACGAGGTAGGTCACCGACACGGGCACATCGGCCGCCTGCGGCGCCACCATGGTGACCAGCGCGAAACGCTCGATCGGCGGAGCTCCGCCGGCCGCGTTGAGCGCCGCTTCGGCGGCGGCCACCGCACCCGCGGCATCGCGCACCTCGATCTTCATCGCAAGCGCCGCCGCGGTCAGCCGCTCGCGCTCGGCTTCGATGAACGCGAGCTGCCCGCGCAGCTTCTCGGGGTCGAGCGAGGCGCCCATCGCCTGCGTCGCATCCGATGCGGCCTTCGCCGCGATCGAGTCGATCGTCTTCTGCGCGGCCAGATTGTTCTGCACACGGCGCTCTGCATCGAGAAGCTTCTGGCGCGCCGCCTCCACGGCCGCAAGCGCCTCGCGCACGCGCGGGTTGTCGCTGGTCGGCGCAGGGCGAACGACGGTCTCGGTCTTCACCTCGAGCAGCTTGCCGCCCTCGCCCACGCGCGCCTGCACGCTATCGAGGTCGGCTGCCTCGGGCAGACCCGATGCGCAGCTCGTAGATGCCCTGGTCGAGCTTCTGCACGCCCGACCGCGTGACGGCGGCGCGACCCTGATACAGCGTGACCGCGGAGACCTTCGTGTCGGTCCGCATGGCGATCGGTCGGTCGGTGTCCTCGGCGACGGCGGGTGCAAGGGGGCTGGAGAGCGAAGGCGCCGCCAGGAGCAGCGCGGCGGCAACGGTGGCCGACGAGAGGAGGGTGCGCATGGGCGCACGATACCCACGCTCGCGCCGTCAATGCGTCAGGACAAGTGCGACAAGCGCCGATGCGGCAAGCACCACCCCGCCGACGACGGCTCCGATCCGCCACTGCCGCCTGCGTGCGGCGCGGGCATCGAGCCAGATCCGTCCGTCCTCCTCGCGGATCACGACCCTGGCCCGAATCAGCGGCTGCAGCGGCGACTCGACGAGCCCGAGCGTGGCGGGCTTTCGCGCGCTGTCGGGCGAGAGCGCGCCCGCCTTCGTGAGCGTTCGCACTGGCCCGGGCTTCTGCAGCGTGATCGCGAGCATCATCAGCGGTCCGACGACGGCGCCCACCATTCCGAAGGCGCCGCCAAGGCCTCCGGGCGGCGCGGAAGGAATCGGCATGCGGTCAGGATATCGCGGTCAGCCTTCCGCACCCAGTACATCGCGGCCCTCGATGCCGTCGGTGGT
>JBJTOV010000354.1:0-6038 GCA_046074745.1 Planctomycetota bacterium
CTTCCAGGCCTTGACCAGCGAAAGGTCGGCGCGGATGCCGCGCTCGAGGACATAGGTCTCGCCGTCGAACTCCTTCGTTTCCTTCCCCTCGGCGACCACGGTGCCCACGCCCGTCTTCGTGAAGAAGCCCGCGATGCCCGCGCCGCCCGCGCGCATGCGCTCGGCCAGGGTTCCCTGCGGATTGAACTCGAGCTCGAGCTCGCCCGACATGAACTGACGCTCGAACTCCGCGTTCTCGCCGACATAGCTCGACACCATCTTGCGGATCTGGCGGGTCTTCAGCAGGAGCCCAAGACCCCAGTCGTCGATGCCCGCGTTGTTGCTGACCGCGGTCAGGCCCTTCGCGCCCGAATCGCGCAGCGCGAGGATGAGCTGCTCGGGGATCCCGCACAGGCCGAAACCTCCGACCGCGACGGTGATGCCGTCCTTCGCAAGGCCCTCGAGGGCGGCTGCGGGGGAGGGGAAGACCTTGCTGCGCGTGGAGCGGCTCATGGGGAGGTGAGTGTAGCGCGGCTGCGCGTTTCCGAGGGAAAACAGCGGGGCGCCCGAGTGGGCGCCCCGCGGGGGTCGTGTGCTTGCGACGGCTCAGTTCGCGCTCGGAGCGACCGGACGGCCTTCGCGCGCCGCGATGTCGGCGGCCATCTCGCGGCTCGAATCGGGGTTCGCGTCGGCCAGGGCAGCGCGGATCTTCTCGAGCGCCTTGTTCTGGATCTGGCGCACCCGTTCCTTGGTGACACCGATCACCTGCCCGACCTGCTCGAGCGTGAGGTTCGCCGCAGCCGCGTCGGCCTCGACGCCGCGGGCGCCGCCCGCCACGCCGAAGCGGTGGGCGATCACCTGCAGCTCGATCTCGCTCAGATCGGCCTTGTTCGCCGTCACGATGTGGCGCACCTCGTCGGCGCACTCGCGCTCGTGGGTGGCCCGCACGGTCTCGAGGTGGTTTGACTTCTCGAAGGTCGGGTCGTACTCGCTGCCGAACCGCTTGCGGTGGGTGGCCACCTTGATCCCGTGACGGCTGAACGCCTTCAGGATCGCACGGCAGGCGTAGGTGGAGAACTTGAAGCCGCGGCCGCAGTCGAACTTGTCGACCGACCGCATCAGGGCCATGTTGCCCTCGCTGATCAGGTCGGCGAAGTCGACCTCGGAGATGCGCACGCGCTTCGCCATGGCAAGGACGAGCGCCAGGTTGGTCTCGGCCAGCTGCTCGCGGTAGCGCGACGCGATGCCGTGCCACTGCAGCACCTCGCGGGCCTCGGCCAGAGTCAGGGCGCGCGTCCCCGCGCGCTTCTGGATCTCCGAGACGCTGAAGCGGGCGAAGTTGTACTTCATGAACAGCACCCGCTCCTGGGCGCCGGTCAGAAGGATGGTCGACTGCGACTTCGGGGTCCGCGCGGTGCGGTTTCGGGCCGCGATGAAGTCATCCATCAGCGGGCGGTACCAGGTGACATCGGGCCGCATGATTTCGGCGGCGCCGTAGATGCGCTCGGTGGCATCGGGCAGGTGGTACTCGGGATGATCGATGTAGTCCATCGGCTCCGCGAGGATCGCCTTCAGGACCTTCTCCTCGAGATGCGACAGGGGAGCCGCGGAGGTTTGGCCGCGCGCCTTCGCGCCACCCTTCGCAGGCTTCATGCCCTCCAGGCGCGCATCCGCCAGATTTGGCTCGATCAGGCGCGCCGGCTTGGAGGACGCGCGCTCGGTCCCGCGCTCGCGCACGGCAACGCCGTGACGCTTCCGCGCCCGCATGAGCGGGCTCTCGGGGTTGGCGGCGCTGGTGCCGTTGAGTCGGATGATCGTGTCACGCATGGCTCGCGCTCCTTTCCTTCGATGCGGTCCGCCGTTCGAGTCTGGCTCGAAATGCGGACTGTAGTCCTCAATGCCTGCCTCGACATAAATCGAAGCAGATCGATACAAGTTCGATGTGAATCGCCTCATTTGGCGGCAATTCACGGATACTCATCTGGCGCGATGTCTGGCCCGAGGGTTGTGGGCCTCGCCCAGCCGCGGCGAAGCTCTCCACTTCGCATCAACCACCATCGCCAGCCCGGCCACTTCGCTTCTCCTCGTTGAAGGCGCAGGACGAACTGCCTTGCGTCTGGCGCCCTTTCAACTTGCTGCCAACCGAGCGGGTGCATTCCAGCACGGACGCAGCAGGTAAACCATGGGGTTCACGCCGCGTTTCGCCGCCGAGCCGCACGGGATTCGTCCCTTACAACGCATCCAGAACACGGCAGTTCGGTCGATTGACCGACGCCTTCCCGGATCGAATTCCAACGATGTCGCTGCGACATTGGCCGTGCATCCGCAGCCAAGTCGCGGCGTGTACCGCCCGTCATGGCATCGGGTGCGGATTGAAGCGCCACGATCGTGCGACCGAAGACGCTCTCGATACGAAACCCATTCCAAAAAGTGAGCGACTTCGCGACAAGATCGCGTGATTTCGATGCATGAAGCAGGTTCTCAGGCCTGATTTCGGGCAAAAAGAAGACTGGGAGCCGAGGAACGGCTCCCAGTCGAATGCTGCAAACGCAGTATCGTCACTCAGCCTTGCCGGACGACATGTCGTACACCCAGCGGTCGCCGGCACGGGGGAAGTCGAGGACCTCGCCTGCCTTGAAGAAGAGGCCGAGCTCGCGGGTCGCCGCCTCGGGGCTATCGGAGCCGTGGATCAGGTTGAACGAGTTCGAGACGCCGAAGTCGCCACGGATCGTGCCGGCGGCCGCCTTCGAGCCGAAGGTCGCGCCCATCATGCCGCGGCAGATGGCGATGGCGCCGTTGCCGCGCACGGCCAGGACCAGCACGGGCGAGCTCGTCATGAAGCCCACCAGACCCGCGTAGAACGGCTTGCCGTTGTGGTCCTTGTAGTGGGTGGCGGCGAGCTCCTGCGAGATCTGCATGAGCTTCGCGCCCACGATCTGCAGGCCCTTGTCCTCGAAGCGGGAGATGATGCGGCCCATCAGGCCACGCTGCACGGCGTCGGGCTTCAGGATGATCAGCGTGGTTTCCATGGTGTCCTCTTTGGTTCGGGGCGTTCGGAAGGGCGGAGAGTGTAGCGTGCGCCGTGGGATTTGCGCGTGCTGGCCCACGCGGGGGCTGCGGCTCGGCTAATCTCGGACCCGCAGTTCGGGCGACGGAACGCCCGCGGAGGCCCACCCGATGGAGAGCGCAGTGAAGGACAGGAACGCGCAGTCGCCCAAGAAGCCCCGTCGGGGAGCGACCGCCGAGGAGATGTCGGCGCGCCAGAAGGAAGTCTCGGTGAGCGAGTTCTTCGTGAAGAACCGCCACCTCCTTGGCTTCGACAACGCGCGCAAGGCGTTGCTCACCACGGTGAAGGAAGCGGTCGACAACTCGCTCGACGCGTGCGAGGAGGCGGCGATCCTGCCCGAGATCGCGGTGATCATCGAGGACCTCGACCCGAAGCGGCCCGCCACCGCGAAGAGTTCGCGCTACCGCGTGACGATCGTCGACAACGGCCCGGGAATCGTGCGCAAGCAGGTGGAGAACATCTTCGGGCGCCTGCTGTACGGATCGAAGTTCCACAGGCTGAAGATGTCGCGCGGGCAGCAGGGAATCGGCATCTCGGCCGCGGGCATGAACGGCCTGATCACCACGGGCCGGCCCATGGTGATCGTGACCAAGCCGAGCGCGAAGCAGCCTGCGCACTGCATCGAGCTCGCGATGAACACGAAGACGAACCGCGCCGAGGTCACGCTCGACAAGGAGACCAAGGACTTTCCGCCCGAGCGGTTCCTCGGTCTCACGGCCGGCACGCGCCAGCTTTCGCGCGAGGGGAAGTTCCTGTCGCCCGAGTCGTTCGCGACGGGAACCTCGGTGTCGATCGAGCTCGAGGGCAAGTACCAGAAGGGCCGCGGCTCGGTGGACGAGTTCCTCGAGCTGACCGCGATCGCGAACCCGCACGCGCGCATCGTGTTCGTGCCGCCGTCGCGCGTGACGCAGGACGAGGCCGACGACCTTCTGCCCGGCACGAGCGCCGCGGCGGCGGAGGACGGAAAGTCTGGCGCGGCCGTGCAGACTTCTGAGACGGGCGGCGTGGTCGTGTATCCGCGCGGCGTCGAGGAGCTTCCGCCCGAGACGAAGGAGATCCAGCCGCATCCGAAGGGAATCGAGCTCGGCATCCTGCTGCAGATGCTGAAGGACTACGAGGCCACCGAGAAGGGCTCGCTCTACGACTTCCTGCAGGCGCGCTTCTGCCGGGTTTCCTCGGCCACCGCGAGCCGCATGTGTTCGGCGATCGGAGTGACCAGCCGCACGCGCGCGGGCGACATCGAGGCGCCGCAGGCGGAGAAGCTCTTCAAGGTCTTCGAGGACGAGAAGCTGCCGCCGCCGCCGACCGACTGCCTGGCGCCGATCGGCGTGCGCCAGCTGCTCGCAGGCATGCTCAAGGGCGTGAAGGCAGAGTTCTACGCGGCGAGCACCAGTGAAGCCGCGGTGTACCGCGGGCGGCCGTTCCAGATCGAGGCCGCGATCGCGTTCGGCGGCGACCTGCCGGGCGATCAGTCGGCGCGCGTGATCCGCTTCGCGAACCGCGTGCCGCTCCTCTTCCAGCAGAGCGCCTGCTCGAGCTTCAAGGCTGTCGAGGAGACGCCGTGGAAGAACTACGCGATGCAGCAGCCGCGCGGCAGCCTGCCCGTCGGCCCGCTCGTCGTGATGATCCACATGGCGAGCGTGTGGGTGCCGTTCACCAGCGAGTCGAAGGAGGCGATCGCCGACTACGACGAGATCCGCAAGGAGATGCGCCTTGCGCTGATGGAGTGCGGCCGCAAGCTGGGTACCTACCTACGCAAGCGCCAGAAGATGCGTCGCGAGAGCGAGCGGCGCGATGTGTTCGAGCGCTACATCGGCGAGATCGCGAAGGCGATCCACGCCATCACGGGCGACGACGCGAAGCGCCTCTACGACGCGCTGCTCGCGCAGGCGCGCCGCAAGACCGCGGTGGCCGACCAGGAGCTCGACGAGGACGGCAAGGTCGTGAAGCACGAGGACTACGCGGACGACGAGGGCGTGATCGTCGTGCCGAGTGCGATCGCGCCCGTCGAGCAGGCGACGCCTGTGGCGCCGATCTCGTTCGACGAGCCTTCCCCGAAGCGCGGCTCGAAGCCCGCGACGAAGCCTGCGCCCGCGCGCGGAGCCGATGCGGCGCCGGCTGCTTCCGCGAAGGGCGGCAAGCCCGCGCCCGCGATCGTGACGCGGAAGGACCTCGCGTCGCGTCCGGCATCGGAGCCGAAGCCGGCGAAGCCATCCAAGCGCTTCGATGACGACGACCCGCGCCTCTTCTAGACCGACCGCACCGAACGAAGGACCACACGATGGCGAAGAAGACGACCAGCACAGGCGGCGCGGCGAAGGGCGGCGTGAAGGCGCGCGACGAGGCCACCCAGCGCAAGATCCTCGAGCTCGCGCAGGAGATGGCGAAGCGCACCCACGCGGGCCGCGAGCCCATGATCGCGATCCCGACGCGCACCAAGTCGAACACGATCTGGAACAAGAAGCGCGGCATCCTCGAGATGGGCGGCGCGACCGCCGAGCGGCCGCTCTTCGACCTGAAGACCGCCAAGCAGTTCATGCAGACCATGCTGCATGCGAGCACGATCAAGGACCTGATCGAGGCGGGCAAGACGAGCAGCCTTCGTGGTGTCTTCTACAAGGCGAAGTACACCGTCGCGGGCACGAAGGAGAACACCTTCGACACGCAGGACGAGTCGGATCCGATCCTCGAGGACCTCGAGGTCGCGCTCGCCGCGCTGCGCGAGGAGCTGCACATCTTCGCCGAGAACCGCGGCGCGATGGTCGGCAACATCACGCTCGTCGACAAGGGCGACGAGATCGACTGCCGGCGCATGGGCTCGGGCGGCTACGCGCTGCCGTCGATCGTCGAGCCCGATGTGATCCAGTTCAAGAAGTGCGAGGCGAAGTTCGTGCTCCATGTCGCGAAGGGCACGGTGTGGAACCGCTTCAACGAGGACCGAGTCTGGGAGAAGAACAACTGCATACTGACGCACGGCGCGGGCCAGCCGCCG
>JBJTOV010000355.1:0-3222 GCA_046074745.1 Planctomycetota bacterium
GCGCAGGCGTGGCCGTAGGCTTCGAGGACCTTTCGCGAAAACGCTGGATCGCGCTGCGTGCGAGTTGTCTGCACCCGCCTTCTGGATGCGAGCGCTATCACGGCGGGGTCGATCGATTCTGGATCGTGATCGATTGAATCATCAACCGAACCGTCGAACCCGACTGCTTCGAGCAATGCAGGCTGGAGTGAGCGGGGCACGATCTCATCAGCGAGCACTTGCGCCAGTGCTTTCGCACTGGTTGCGTCGCCGCACAGCGCCGCCCATGCAGGTTCGCTCAAGCCAAATTCGATGCGCGCGCGCATCAGTGGTGAACTCGGGTTTCCTTGCGCTCCCTCGATGCCGCGTGTATCCCCAACGATCTCCCAGAAGCGTGTGGGCGTCCCTTGGTAGGCGCGCAGGCGCCAGACTGGCTGCTCCGGATGCTGCGTTGCGCGCGGGCTCCCGAATCGATCGAGGAGTCGAATCAGGTCCTTCTCGGCGTCTGCGTAACGAACGAGCCGATTCCCGCGCATCGCTTGGCCACGCGCGTAGAGCAATGTCAACGGCTTGTGTGGGGCACGCTTTCCGTCCGCCTGCCAGATGGGCTGGCGGCCGATCTCGTCAACAAGCTCTTGGAGCGTCATGCAATGGAGGGTAGGGCATTTCGGTGTGTGCTCAAAGCGAGCGCATCACGCGGCGGCATAAACCGACACCCTCGTCTCCTCGAGCTCCGCGCGGAAGTGCGGGTTCTTGACGCCGCCCATGCTCACAAGATCGACATGGCAGCCGAAGACGCCCTTCAGCGCCCGGGAGAGCCCCAGGAACTGCTCGGGAAGCGGCCGCGACGGGTCCAGTTCCACGAGGAAGTCGATGTCGCTCGCCCCTTCGCGCCAGTCGATGCGGGCGGCGGATCCGAACACCCACCGGCGGCGCACGCCGGATGCCCGGCAGGCCGAGACCGCGAGCGGGAGCTTCGCTTGGATGGGGTGCGGGAAAGGACTCGACATCACTGACGCGTATCGGTGGCGTGCGCAGGGGCAATGATCCATGCCATTGCAGCGCGGTGCCTCAAGGCACTGACTGATCTTCACCGATTGGTGTAGACAAAAAGCAGTCGCACGTGTATTCTGTCTACAACCGTCGCTTGCCTCGTTCGCTTGCGTCCTGAACAGTTTTGCCCGAGGGAAACGCCATGATCGCCCAACGCATCAAGCAAGCTCGCATCGCCGCGGCGATGACCCAGGACGAGGTCGTCGCGGCGCTGTCGGCGGCGGGGCATCCCCTCAGCAAGGCGGGGCTCTCGAAGTACGAGCGTGGGGGCAGCGTGCCGGCGGCGACCACGCTCCGAGCGCTCGGCAAGGTCTTCGGCGTGTCGGCCGACTTCTTCATCGAGCAGCAGTCGGTCTCCGTCGAGTGGCTGGCGTTCCGCAAGGCCTCGGCGATGACGCGCGCGGCGCAGGAGCGGGTCAAGACGCTGGCATCGGCGCAGGTCGAGGCGTTCGTGACGCTTCGCCAGGCACTTGAGCCCACGCAGGCATGGCCGAAGGTCCCGCGCACGAAGGTCGGCACTCTCAACGACGCAGAGGCCGCGGCTGCCCGTATTCGGAAGTACTGGAATCTCGGCGAGGCGCCCATCGAGAGCGTCACGGCCGCGATCGAGGACGCGGGTGGAGTCGTGGTCGAACTCGACACGCCTGCAACGGGGTCGCCCACGGGGTTCGATGGCCTGTCTGGGTGGGTGGCCGGCGCGACGCCCGTGGTGGTCGTTGCCAGTTCCGCAACCGATGACCGCCGACGCTTCAGCCTCGCGCATGAGCTCGGCCACCTGTGCATGGATGTTGGTGAGCGCAACTCCAAAGACGCGGAGAAGTTTGCCCATCGCTTCGCTGCGGCCTTTCTCGTGCCGCCCGAGACCGCGCGCCGCGAACTCGGTCATCGGCGCCTCCGACTCGATCTGCGCGAGCTGTCGATGCTGAAGCTCAAGCATGGTCTGAGCATGCAGGCGTGGGTGTACCGGGCCACCGACCTCGGCATCATCGATGCGGCGCATGGTCGAAGCCTGTTCGCCGAGTTCAGCGCCAAGGGGTGGCGTCGCGACGAGCCCGTGCACTTCGAGGGCCGCGAGCGCCCGATGAGGCTTCGGCAGCTCACGGTGCGGGCTCATGCCGAGGGCTTGATCACCTCGGCGCAGGCCGATCGAATCTGCCCGGAGGCGGTGCAAGCGGAGGCTGGCGAAGGCGCCAGGCCTGTGGCCGCCACCGATGCGCGCGCCCTGATGAAGTTGCCGCGGGTTGAGCGGGAGCGCCTCCTCGCGCAAGCGGCGATGCATGTCCGCGGGGCCTACGGCGCGGGCGGCGCACTGTCGGGCTTCGAGGCGGGGGAGGTGATCGAGGCGGGGGAGGTGATCGCGCCGCGCGGAAGCGCTCTTGAACTCCGCGCGGCGAGAGGAGGGCGGCGTGCCACGCGTCGCAAGCGCTGAGCTCTTTCCCGCGCCTATCCGCGGCGAGGTCTGGTGGATCGAGTTCGACCCGACGGTCGGGTCGGAAGTTCGCAAGACGCGCCCTGCGGTGGTTGCGAGCGTGCCATCGGTGGGGGTGTTGCCGCTCAGGATCGTGGTGCCTGTGACCGAGTGGGACGCGCGCTGGGCCGAGGTGCCGTGGATGGTGCACCTCAGGCGTGGAGCGCGAAATGGCCTCGCGAAGGACTCTGCCGCCGACTGCTTTCAGGTGAAGTCGCTCTCGCTCGAGCGCTTTCGCTTGCGGCTGGGTGTCGTGACCGCGGACGAGGTCGACGAGATCGCCGCGGCGGTGGCACTGTGCGTGGGCGCGGCGTGAGGCAAGCCCCGCTCTCGGGTACTCCGACCATGAGTTTTGGAAGGTATACCTTCCAAAATTCATGGACTGGCCATCCTGTGCGCGCACACTCTTTGGCTCGCTGTCTCGGATCGCGCGCACGGACTTGCTTCGTCGCGGAGAGCGGCGCCGACGATCGCGTGTCGAGAAGCGAAGGGAACGCCATGTCACAAAGTGCAACAGAAAAACTTGACACGACGCACTGCGGAGCCAATAATCGGCGCATGCCCTCCTCGCGCGCTTCGTCCACTTCCGCCACCGAATCCACCGCATCTCGCTTGCGGCTCGAGCACGGAACATGCGCTGTTTCTCGCCGCCGAAAACGACGGCGCCCGCAGCCATCGCCGCGGGCGCCGTCGTGCTTGAGAGGCCTTTCAGGCGACCGGGC
>JBJTOV010000356.1:0-11584 GCA_046074745.1 Planctomycetota bacterium
CGGGACCCTCGCCAACCTCGGCGACCTCGCCGCGGATGATCTCCGCCTCCTTGATCAGCCGCTCGATCGAATCGACGAGCGACTCGAGTTCGCGCGCGAGCTCCTCCGCGCGCACCTTGCGATCCTCCGCGAGCGCCTCGGATGCCTTCTGCAGCGCCGATGCCGCGCGATCCTGCGCCTGCTTCGACTGTGCAAGCCGGTTCTGCCCGGCGTCCTTCGCACCCTGCTCGAGTTCCTCGCGAACCTTGCCATCCTCCGCCGCCTTCGCGGCCTCCTCGAGCGCCCGCGCCTGCTGTGGATCGGCGTCCTTCAGCGCCTGCGCGCGCTCCTTGAGCTCCTGGACGACCTGCTCGGCTTCCTCGGCGGCCTGCTCCTGCTTGTCGGCCAGCGCGTCGATCTCCGCGCGCCCGTCCGCGGAAAGCTCCTCGCGCGACTCGCCATTCGAGCGCCGCGCCGCCTGATCGGTCTCGCGCGACAGCTGCCGGATGCGGTTCGCGAGCGCCTCGAGACGCCGCTTCGCGACCCACGCGTCCTCGTCGCGGTCGAGCAGACTGACGAGATCCTCAAGCTCCTCGCGCACCTCGTCCTGCTTCTTCGCGGCCTCCGCCGCCGCCTCGGTGCGCTCCGCATCGCCCGACGCCTCGCGCGCCTCCTCGAGCGCCTCGCTTGCCTCCGCACTGCGCGCCTCGGCGGCCTGTGCGAGATCAAGCGCCTGCTCGGCAAGCTCGCCAAGCGCGCCGTCGTCGCGGCTGTTCCGCTCAAGCCTCTCTATCAGCCGCTCGACAGACTCGCGCGCCCGCGCCGCACCCTCGGTGACCGCACCCTGCGCCTCGGCGACCGAAGGATCGCGCGCGTCCTTCTCGACCATGTCGCGCGCCTTCGACTGGCGCTCGTCGATGCGCATCGCATCGCGCCGAACCCCCGCGAAAGCCGAGCGCACCTGACGCTCGAACTCCTCTTCGCCAACGATGCGCAGGATCCGCGGCGCGCTGCGCACGCGTCCATGGCCCACCATGGACTCCGTGGCTCCCTCGCGCGGCGGCACCGTGCCGTCGAACCTGTCTTCGGCGTACCCACGCAGCGCAACCGAGTCTCCCGCGGCAAGCTTGAGCGCCGCAAGGTCGAGCATGCGCTCGCTCTCGACCGACTGCGATCCGGGCGACACCTCGCCTGCGGCCTCGAACACAAGGCTCTCGATCGACTCCTTGCCGATGCGCGTCGCGACCTCGATGCCCGCCTTCGCAAGCTCGAGATCGTCGCGCGAGGTCGCGCGCATCGGAATGCGCGCATCCGCAACGACCGACTCGTCCGCCTCGGGCTCGATGATCGCCGCGGTTGGCGCACGATCCTCCACGGTGTCGAACGCGAACACGGCGGGCTCATCCTGCGCGATTCCATCGGCGTCGACCAGCGTCAACTCGAGCCGCGCCGCCGCACCCGCCTCGAGCCGCACGGTCCAGTGCTTTGGATCGGCGGGATCGACGGTGACCTCGATGCTGGAAGCCACGCCGTTGGAGGCCACAGTGTTGGAAGCCACAGTGTTGGAAGCCGCAGTGTTGGAAGCCACGCCATCCGCCGACCCCGTCGCTCCAGACCCGCCTCCCGCCTGATCCTCCCGCGCCGCCGCCGCATCGCGGAGACCCGACCGGCCTTCGCCGAGCGCGACCTCGCGCGTGAGCACGAGATCGAGCTCGACCATGCTTCCGCGCAACACGGGGTCGCGGAGCGACGCACGCGCATCGGTCCCATCGCCAAGATCCTCGGTGCGCCCCGCGATCACCGAGCGCGCGTACGCGGGCGGCTCGATGCGCACGACCGCACGCGCCACCGCGGGTGGCGGCACAAGCCGCACAGACATCGTTTCGGTCGACGCGTCGCTGGTGAGAAAACGGAAATCGATCCGCTCGCCCGCCGCATCCACAAGGCGCTCGAACTCCCCCGAGGGCTGCCGCGAAAGCGCCGCCTCGATCCACTCGCCCGCTCGCTCGCTTCCGTCGTCGGCGCGCGTCACCAGCCGGTACTCGGCGCGCACGCGCTCCCGCTCGGGATCTCCCTCGGCAAGCCGCGCGCGCAGCGCGAACGGCCGTCCGCTTGGCGCGACCTTCGCGTCGACAAGGCTCTCGACCGCCGTCCGCGCGGGCCACACCGCGTCGGTCCACGGCATCAGCGTGCGCCGAAGCGCGATCGACGCCGACGAAGGATCCACAACCGCGAACCACGCCGCCATACCGACGAGCGCACATGCCGCCGACACGCGCAGCGCCGCAGGTCCGGCGCGCAGCACGCGAGAGAGATCCGCGCCCGCCGCGCGCTCCTCGGCATCGGTCAGCGCGCGTGCCGCAAGCGCGCTTGCGCCCGCGGCGCCCGACATGTCGAAGTCGACCGCCGACGCGAGCCTTCCACGGAGCTCGGGCCGCTGACGCTCGACGCGCAGCGCGACATCGATCGCCGTCGGCCGGAACCGCAGCGCAGGCAGCAGGAACTTCCGAACATCGACCCACACGAGCGCGAGCACCACCGCAAGCGCCACCGCCCGAAGCGGCGCAGGAAAGCGGATGAGCGCATCGAGGCCGGCTGCCGCGGAAACCGCCACGACGAGCAGCACCACGAGCGCGCCAAGCGCCGCCGACACGCGCAGCACGCGCGCGCGCCGCGCCACCCGCGCGCATTCGCGCGTGAGCCTCGAACCTGGTCGGTGGTCGGTTGCGGTCATCGTGGTTCCATGTCCTTCGTCCAGCCGCTAGACAAGCCTCAGCATTCTGCGCCCTGTCCACTCGATTCCAAGGAGAAGCAGCAGCGCCACCAGCGCCGCAGGCGTATCCCACAGCGTGCGGGCGATGCTTTCGTCGGTTTCGCGCGCCCGCTGGGGCAGAAGCGAGGGCAGTTCCGCGAACGACGCCGCGTCGAGCACGCGGCCACCCGTGCGCCTCGAGAGGTCCGCGAGCGCCGCGTGGTCGGTGTCGCCCCTGCGCAACTCGTCGTCCTGGCGCACCACCTCGAATCGCGCCGACACGCGGCCGAACGCAGGGTCCTCGGCGACGGCCTCGAACGAGCCCGCGCGCTCGGTGGGAAACGCCGCGGTCGCCTCCGCGCCGTCGCGCGGCAGGTCGACGCGCGCCACGGGCGAGCCATCGGCCGCTCGGATCTCGACAGGCACGGTCGACGGCGATTGCCGCGCGGTCTCCTCGTCGGCGATGCGCAGCGAGAGCATGACCGACTCCCCGGGCGCCACGCGCGCGGGCTGCGCCGTGAGCACCGCGCGCGCGTCGTCCTGCACGATCGACTCGCGCGCAAGAAGCCGCACGATCGGAACCCAGAACCGCTCGGGATAGCGTTCGCCCTGTCCGTAGCGCCAGCGCCAGATCTCGTCGGTCGCGACGAACACCACTTCGCCTGCGCCGAAACGCATGCGCGCGATCGCGGCGCTCGGCTCCTCGGCTGCGGCGCCGAAACCCTCGGCGGTCGCGAGGATCTCGGCCGTGGGCTTGAGCTTCGCGCGCGGCAGCGACTGCATGTAGCGCAGCCGCGGCCACGACACCGCGTCGTCGGTGAACGCGTCGGGCCAGCCGTCGTCGTCGTCGGTGAGCCGCAGGATGCCGAGCCGCGTGGCCGCGTCGGTCGGGCGGAGCATGCTCAGCCCCGCTCGCGTCTCGAGCGACAGCGGCGGGCGGAACGGAAAGAGGTCGGCGAGCACCGTGCATCCCACGACGCGGGCGTCGAGCGCTCGCCCGCGATCCACAGAAGACCCGCGCCGCGATCGGCGATCTCGCCGCGGATCACCGCAAGCTGCTCGGGCGAGAAGAACCCGCTCGGCACATCGCCGATGATGAAGAGGTCGTACCTGCCGAACTCCTCCTTGGTGCGCGGCAGGCGCGAGATCGGCATGTTGCCTTCCTGCGCGAAGTCGCGGTCGGCCGACAGCAGCATGATCGAGCTGTCGACATCCTTCTCGCGCAGCAGCAGGTTCTTGAGGTAGCGGTACTCCCAGCGCGAGCTTCCCTCGACATAGAGAACGCGCAGCGCGCGGTCGATGAACTCGACCTTCGCCTCGCGCGCATCGTTCTCGCGCACGAGGTCGGCGCGGTCGGACACGATCTCGGCGCGCCAGGTGCGGCTGCCCGCCGACTCGAAGGTTCCGTCGACGACGACCGTCTGCTCGCCGTCGCCCGCGGGAACATCGCGGCGCGTAAGTTCCGCGCCGCTCTCGGCGTCGACGAGGCGCACATCGAGCTTGCCCGCGATTCCGCCGCGGTCGACGCGCACCTCGACGGGCACGCGGTCGCGCACGAACGCGCGCGGAGGCACCGTGGCCGACACGATCGCCGCGTCGCCCACGCGCTCGTCGGCGCCGAGCGCGAGCGCGAACACGGGCACCGCGTCGCGCTCGAGCATGCGGAGCGTCTCGGGCGACACCGCCGTCGCCGAGCGTCCGTCGGAGTACACCACCACCGCGCTCACCGGCCGCCCCGCGGCACGCGCAAGCGCCTGGCGAAGCGCTCCATCGAGATCGGTGCGTTCTCCCGCAGGTTCGCCGAGCTCGACGCCGCCCGCGCCAGGTGCGAGCGAAAACGCGCCGCCCGCGAAGCCGACGAAATCGATGTCCTTCGTCCGCGCGACCGCGTCGAGCACGGGCTTCGCCGCCGCAAGCAGGGTCTTAAGCTGATCCTCGCGCCGCACGCGCGCGCCTGCGTCGCCGGGCGCATCGGCGATCTGCAGCGAGCGGCTGCGGTCGACAAGCACCTCGAGCCTGTCGCGTTCGGTGCGCAGGCGCTCGAAACGCACCGACGGACCGCTCACGAGCACCGCGACCAGCACGAGCGTGGCCGCGCGCACGCATGCAAGGACGCCGCGCATCGCGCGCGTCGAAACCGACGCGGCTCCTGAAAGCCGCCGATAGCTCCATACGCCGATCGCGACCGCAGCGAGCACCACGAGGAACCATGCCCACGCGGGCATCGGCCGCTCGAACACGACCGTCATCGGGCCCGCGTCCGCAGGAACGCGCTCGCCCACGATCCACTCGATCGCGGCGCGCATCACGGCGCACCTCCCGCGCCGACGGGCTCGTCCTTCGTGCGGAGCGCACCGCGCGCGCGCACGCGGCCGACCGTGGCCACGCCCGCGTCGCCGCGACCTGCGCGGGAGATCGACGCATGCGAGAAGATCCTGCTCAGCACGCCCTCGGAGAGAAGCGCGGCGAGCGCGATCACGAAGAGCACGAACGACAGCGTGCGCGCACCAGCGGCCGCGTCGCGCGTGGAGTCCGCCGCGCCTTCGTCGGCCGCCCGCGCGAACTCGACCTCGCCGAACGACGCGAGCGCGCCGCGCACATCGTTCTCGCCGCGCGGCGCGGTCGCGATCGCTCGGCCATCGATGTTGGCGGCGAGCAGCGTTCCCGCGTCGCCGCGCCAGAACCCCGCGTTCGGCACAGGCGTGGCCGATCGTCCGTCGTCGCCGAAGGAAACCGTGCGTCCGGCCGCATCGCGCACCGAGGTCGCGGGCGCACCGCGCATCTCGCCGCCGACGAGCACCTCGTCGCGCTGCGCCGCCACCTGCAGGCCCGCGCGCACCAGTTCCTGGAAGAGCGGCACCATGAGCGGCTTCACGGGCAGGTTCGTCCACGGAAGCTCGGGCGCCGCGGCGAGCGCGACCACCAGGCCCGCGCGGCGCGAATCCTCGGCTTCTCCGCGCGGCGCGGCCGCGGCGACGAACGGCGTTCCATCCGCGAGCGCGAGCACCGTCTCGCCCTGCGACACCGATTCGAGCGAAAGCACGCGCGTGACTTCGACGGGAAGGACAAGCGCCGCGAGCTCCGCGCGCACCGACGAAAGCAGCGCCGAAGCCGGCTGCTCCTCGGCAAGCCGAAGCGGAACCGCGGGCACGGTCGCTTCCGCGGCCGTGCGGAACGGAACGCCGAGCCGCGTGAAGAGCGCGGTCGACCAGCCCTGCGCGAGCGATTCGCCCGCAGGGCACACGACCGCCACGCCGCCCTCGGCTACGAACGCGCCAAGCGCGTCCATTCCAGACGGCGCCAGCAGGTCGGGCCGCGCCACAACCACCGCGTCGAGCCCAAGCAGCGCGCGGCGGTCTAGCGTCGACGGATCGATCTCGCGGACACGCATGCCCGCGACCGCGCCGGGTGCCGGCGACAGCGCGCGCGCGACCCACAGCGACGCGGGAACGCGGTCGAGATCGGCCGCATCGAGCGCGCCGCGCCTGCCGACCACGCCGACCTCGGTCTCGGGCCGCAGGTCGACGGTCGCGAACGCGCTGTTTCCGGGCGCCAGCGCATCGGCGTCGAGCGACACCTCGATGCCGCGCCGCGCGCGCGCCACCGCATCGCCTGCGGTCGCAAGCAGAAACTCCACGGTCGCCTCGCGCTGGCCCGCCTCGAAATCGACCGAACGCGGCGCGACGGGTGCGAAGCCCTCGCCTGTCGCGCGCACGCGCACCGTCGAACGCTCGAGCGACGCGCCTTCGCGCGACACCACCGCGCGCACCGACACCGCACCGCCCGCAGGCGACGGCCGCGCCTCGACGCGCGACACGCGCGCATCGGTCGGAGAATCGGTCGCAGGCCGCAGCGCCACGATGCGCGGGCGCGCTTCGCCCGCCACGGGCGCGGTCTCGCCGTTTCCGCCCACCTCGCCCTTCGCAACGAGCGCCTCCACGCTTGCCGCGCGGAACGCGCTCGCGACAAGCACCACTGCGCCGCCCGCCGCGCTTCCTGTTCCATCCGCCGCGGCCGCCGAACGCGCGAGCTCGATCGCGCCCGCGAGATCGACAGGCGACTCGCCCGGCTCGATCCGCGCAAGCGCCTCCTCGAACGCCGCGCCGTCCGCGGTCGGCGCCAGCACGAGCCTCGGCGGAACCGAAGCCGTCACCACGCCCACGCGGTCCTGCGCGCCGCGCGTGGCAAGCGCCGCGCGCGCCTCGTCGCGGATGCGCGCGAACTCCTGCTCTCCGTCGCGCGCGGCCCGCAGCTGCGACGCCGCACCATCGTCGACGACCAGCATCCAGGTGCGCGACGATGCGCCGAGCACGCCCGAATCTCCGAGGAACGGCACCGCGATCGCAAGCCCCGCCGCAAGCACCGCGAGCGAGCGCAGCGCCAGCACCAGCCACTGCTCGAACTTCAGCCTTCGGTTCGTGCGCCGCACCGCCTCGCGCAGGAGCTCCATCGCCGCCCAGTCGAACGGCACGCGCCTGCGCCTGAACAGAAGATGGATGACGATCGGCAGCGCCACCGCCGCCACGCCCGCCGCCGCAAGCCCTGGGTGCAGGAAGTTCATCCGCCGCGCCTCCCGGCGAATGCCATGCGCCGGTCGAGCAGCGCGGCGAGCGCGGGGCCCACCGATTCGTGCGTGTCGCACACCAGCGCATCGGCGCCGAAACCGCGCGCGATGCGGTCGACGCCGTCGACATGCTCGCGCAGCAGCTCGAGGTACGCCGCACGCACCGCGCGCGGATCGGTCTCGATCGACTCCTCGCCCTCGAGTCCGTCGAACAGCGCGGGCGCGTCGATCTCGAAGCGCAGCTCCTGGCGGTCGAGCACCTGGACGAGCGCGACATCGTTTCCGCGGTGCGACAGCCGCGCCACCGCGCCGCGGATCTCCTCGAGCGGCATCAGGAAGTCGCTCACCACCACGAAGAGCGCGCGGTTCGTCACGCGCGCCAGCATCTGGTCGACCGCGCGCCCGATGCGCGCGCGGCCGTCGACGGGTTCGCCGCTCAGCGCGCCGACGATCGCGCGCCACTGGTCGCGCTGGCTCGAGCGCTTCACCTGCGCGCGAATCTCCTCGTCGAAGAGCGCGAGGCCCACGCGGTCGCCCTGGTGCAGGCACACATACGCGAGCGCCGCGGCGGTCGCGGTCGCGTGGTCGAACTTGGTCCACTTCGCGGTCGCGCGGCTCGCGTCGGTTCCGCCCCAGCCGCGCTTCACATCGAGCGTGCCGAAGCGCATCGAGCGCGAGCGGTCGACGAGCACCACCACATCGAGGTTCGTCTCCTGCACATACCGCTTCACATACATCTTGTCGGTGCGCGCGAACACCTTCCAGTCCATCTGGCGGATGCTGTCGCCCGGCGAGTACTGGCGATGCTCCGCGAACTCGACCGCAAGGCCCTGGTACGGCGAGCGGTGCATGCCGCTCATCACGCCCTCGACGATCATGCGCGAACGCAGCTCGAACGGAGCAAGCTGCCCGAGGGTCTCGGGAGCGAGGTACTGCTCGGCGCGCATCGCGCGTTCAGCCACGGGCGTCCTCCGGCGTCAGCGCGCCACGGGGTCGAGGATGCTCGCGGAGCCGTCGGCGGGCACCGCCTCGAGGATCAGGCGCACGACATCGTCGGGCTTGATGCCGTCGGCCTCGGCGTTGAAGTTGGTGACGATGCGGTGGCGCATCACGGGGAACGCGATCGCACGCACATGGTCGGGCGTGACATGGGTCGCGCCCTCGAGCAGCGCCTTCGCCTTCGCCGCGAGGATGAGGAACTGGCTCGCGCGCGGACCCGCGCCCCACGCGAGGTAGTCGCGGCAGACCTTGAGCGCCTGGCCCTCCTCGCGCACGCGCGTCGCGCGCACGATGCGGATCGCGTAGCGCACCACATGCTCGGCCACGGGCATCTGCCGCACGAGCGCCTGCATCGCCATGATGTCGGCCGCGGTCAGCACGCACTCGGGCTGCGACAGGCCCGTCGAGGTCGTGCGGGTCACGATCTCGATCTCCTCGGCCTCGGTCGGGTAGTTGACGCGGATGTTCATCATGAACCGGTCGAGCTGGGCCTCGGGCAGCGGATAGGTGCCTTCCTGCTCGATGGGGTTCTGGGTGGCCAGCACGAAGAACGGCGCGGGCAGCGCGTACTGCACGCCGCCCGCGGTGACCTGCCGCTCCTGCATCGCCTCGAGAAGCGCCGCCTGCGTCTTGGGCGGGGTGCGGTTGATCTCGTCGGCGAGCACGATGTTCGCGAAGATCGGGCCCTTCACGAAGCGCAGCGTGCGCGAGCCGGTCGCCTTGTCCTCCTGGATCACCTCGGTGCCGGTCATGTCGCTCGGCATCAGGTCGGGGGTGAACTGGATGCGCGAGAACTGGAGGCCGAGGGTCTTGGCCAGGCTCGAGACAAGCAGCGTCTTCGCCAGGCCCGGCACGCCCTCGACCACCGCATGGCCGCCGCACAGGATGGCCAGCATCGCCTGCTCGACCACCTCGTCCTGGCCGACGATCGCCTTGTGCACCTCGGCGCGCAGCCGTTCGATGGCCCGTCGGACCTCGGCCACCGCCGAGACTGGGTCGTTGGGGTTCAGGTTCAGGCGCGTCGTCGAGGAACTGTCGGACATGGTTTCTCCAGCAGGAGCCGTGGCGGAAAGGAAGGTCTGCACGGGTCTTGCGGGGCTCCACCGGTCCGGTTGCATGGCGCGGGGGAGGTCGCGCCCGTTCGGCAACAGACCATCGGCGAGTATAGGGTTCCCGACCCCCTCACCCGCGCTTCCATGCCTGAACTCCCTGAAGTCGAGCACCTTCGCCGATCGATCGACCCGTTCCTCGTGGGGTCGCGGGTGCTGTCGGTCGATGTGCGGCGCCGCGGCGTGGTCGAGGTCGATGGTGCGACGCGCGGGGGCGATCGGAACCGTGTCGCATGCGCGTTGCTCGAGGGTGGAACCGTGCGCTCCACCCGGCGGCACGGAAAGCAGATGGCGCTCGTCGCTGAAGATGGCCGCGTCGTCGTGGTGCAGCTCGGCATGACGGGGTCGGTGGGCTTCGAGCGCGGCGCGTGGCCGCGCGGCATGGAGGCGCGGCACCGCCATGTCGTGTGGACGATCCTTCGGTCTGATGGCGAATCTTGGAGGATGGTGTTCCGCGATCCGCGGCGCTTCGGCGGGCTTACGGCGCTTGCCGACGATTCGGCGCTGCGGACACGGTGGAGCGTGCTCGGCCCAGACGCCCTCGACATCGATGCCGAACGGCTCGCCGACGCCCTGGGCCGCACCTCGAAGGCGATCAAGGTGGCGCTGCTCGACCAGACGCTGGTGGCGGGGGTGGGCAACATCTATGCCGACGAGGCGCTGTTCGCGGCCAAGATCGACCCACGATCGGTCGCCTGCCGCGTGCCCGAGGCCAGGGTCGGGGTGCTGGCGGGGGAGCTCCGCCGAATCCTGCGGCGCGCCGTCGAGGCTGGCGGCTCGACCCTTCGCGACTACCGCGACGCATTCGGGCAGCCCGGCGACGCGGTGCAGACCCATGCCGCCTATGGGCGCGGTGGGCAGCCTTGCCTTGCCTGCGGAGACATGCTCCATCAATTCACGCTCCAGGCCCGAACGACGGTGTTCTGTCCGCGCTGTCAGGACTTATCCACATGAGCCGCAGGCCCGCTGTGGGCGCGCGGCTGGCGGCGTGGAAGCGAACCGAGCGCGGCGGTTCGAAGTCGTTATCGAGTCGAAACGACGCCGATCGTGGTTCCGTTCGTGTTGGGACGGCGTTCGATCGGAGTGAGAAGGAAGAGAGAGAAGTTCTTCATCTTCTCCCGTAATAGACCCTGTTCATCTGTGGATATCAGCGAGAAGTTCGCCGTAAGTATCTCCTAATAAGACACTTGCGATACATCACCACTGTGGACTGCCTTTCTGGTCGCTGTCCGCGCCAGAACATCAGGGATTGTTGCTCGGCCGGCGGGCACACAGGTTCGGCTTCAAGCGCACCCGAAGCACCTTGTCCAGCCACACACCACAGAACTGCACCGTCAACTTCCAACAGGATGTCCACACGGCTGGCAGCGTCACGGGCTGAGGTTATCTCGGAGGCAGAAGAGCCGCACGAAGCCTGGGCGGGGGGGCGAACGGGCCCGATCAGGAGTTCTTCCTGCGACCGAGCCCGGGTGGGCCGGCCTCAGCGCCCCGATCGTTGCAGCAGATCCTGCTCGATCGACCCGATCTCGGCCTGCACCTTCGCGTCCGCGCCGGCCCGGCCCTCGATGGTCCGAACTGCATGCATGACGGTGGTGTGGTCGCGCCCGCCGAAGTAGCCGCCGATCTCCTCGAGGGAGAAGCGCGTGTGCTTGCGGGCGAGATACATGCACACCTGCCGCGGCATGGCGATCGACTTGTGGCGTCGCTTCGACAGCAGGTCGGTGAGCTTCACATCGTAGTAGCGCGTGACGCTGTCGATGATCGCCTGCAGGCTCGGCGCGTTTCCGCTGCGCGCGGATCCGTCGCCATCGAGCGCCTGGCGAGCGACCTCGAGCGTGATCGGAAGCCCCATCGCCATCGCGTAGCCGCGCACGCAGGTGAGCGCGCCCTCGAGCTCGCGGATGTTGGTGTCGACCTTCGCGGCGATGTACGCGGGAACATCGTCGGGGATGTCCATGCCGTGCATCTGCGCCTTCGTCTTCAGGATCGACACGCGCGTCTCGTAGCACGGTCGATCGATGCGCGCGACCATGCCCGCCGAGAACCGGCTGGTGAGCCGCTCCTCGAGGTCGGGGATGTCGCCCGGCGCCGCGTCCGAGCTCAGGATGATCTGCTTCCCGAGCTGGTACAGCGCGTTGAAGGTGTGGAAGAACTCCTCCTGCGTCTGCTCGTGCTTCGACA
>JBJTOV010000357.1:0-20089 GCA_046074745.1 Planctomycetota bacterium
TACGACTCGCCGTACGACGCGTACATCAACTTCATGAATGTGCTCGACCACCTGAAGACGCGCGCGGGCGTTGGCGCGCCGCTGCGCGCGACGGCCTGAGCTCGAAGTTCCGAGCGTGCGGCCTCGCGCCGCCCGCCCTCATGGCTGCGCGTTTCGCCTGAACCGCGCGAGCACCGCGAGCGACACGAGCCCGAGCGGCAGCATGACGGCGATCTCCATCACGCGGTTCACGAGCTCGCCCACCACGGCCTGCGAGAAGTTCAGCGAATCGTGCGACACGACGGGCGCGAGCAGCCCGATCACCCACTCGCGGATGCCGAGGCCGTTCGACACGAACGGCACCAGCGTGGCGATGACGCTCGCGCTCGCGAGCACGACCGCCGCGTCGAGCTCGATGGGCGCGCCCACGAGCCGGAAGACCGCCCAGTAGCGGAGCGTCCACAGCGCGAGCTCGGCCTGGCGCACGAACACCGCCTGCGCCAGCGTGCGCAGGCGCGGGTGCAGCCCGACCGCGCCGAGCGCCGCGGGCGCGAGCAGCGACCAGTGCCCGTCGACGCCGAGCGCGCTGCACGCCGCGAGGCCCACCAGGAACATCCCCGACACCGAGCCGCTCAGCACGACCGCCTCGATCACCGCGCGCACGCTGTCGGTGGCGCGGATCCCGTGGTGCGTGCGGTGGTACGCCACGCGGCCGATCAGCCCGGGCTTCGCGGGCAGGTAGTTCGCGAGCGTCGAGGCGAAGATCAGCGCCTCCATCTCCCAGAACGGCACGCGGCCGAAGCGCTTCATCAGGATGTGGAAGAGGAGCCCGCTCAGGAACGCTCCCGCGAGCACCGACGCAAGCACCGCGGCCACCGCGGCCGGCGGCGGGTCGCGCAGCGCGTCGAGCGCCTGCGCGAACTCGTCGCGCTCGCGCACGGCCACCCACACCGCGCCGCCGAGGCACGCCACCCCGAACGCAAGCCCGACGAGGCGCATCACGCGCCTCTGCCGGCCGGCGGTCGTGGGTTCGTTCGATTCCATCGATGCGCAGCGTACAGGGCTTCGCCTGCCCCGCGCTCAGGGCGCGAGGTTGAGGCGGCGGCGGCGCTCGGCCTGCGTGTCGTTCATCCAGCCGAGCGTGGTGCGCGCATACGCCGCGACGCGCTCGTCCTTCGAACCCACCGACGCCTCGAGCATCGGATCCTCGGGCCGCCGCACGCGCAGCGAGATCCACGCGATGCGCGTCATCGCGCTTTCATCGGCGCGAAGCACCGCGTCGAGCGGCTCGAGCCCCGCGCACGAGCTCTTGTTGCTGAGCGTCGCGGCGCCGTCCGCGCCGCCGAGCGCCTCGATGCCCTCGGACGCGTCCTCGACGACGCGGCCCGCGGGACACGCGAACACGAGCCACGCGCGCGACAGCGGGGTCACGCGACGCGCGGCGTCGGCCATGACCTCGGGTGCGGCCTTCAGCGCCTCCACCGCGTCGGCGGGCATGCCCGCAGGATCGGTTTCCGCGCGCAGCACCGCGTAGGCGAGGTACGCGACGACCTCGGGATCGACGGGCCGCGTGCGGTCGGCGAGCGCCGCCAGCGACTGCTCCACCCACTCCCTGCCCACCCGAACGCCGCCGATATGGACGAGCGGCGACTCGAGCTCCATGCCGAGCGGCCCGGGCTCGAGGCCCATCTGCGTGGTCTTCCAGTTCACGATCGTGTGCACCGAGGCGAAGGCGCCCGTGAGCACATGGTCGCGCAGCGTGGTCGCCGCATCGGTCAGGCTCAGGTCGATCGGGATCGAGATCGTCTGGCCCGGGTCGAGCCTGAACGCGCGGTCGATCTGCAGGATGCTGAACGGCGACGCGCCCGGCTTGGTGCCCGGGATGTTGAGCGAGCTGGTCACCGACGCCGTGTCGCGGATCGGTCCGTCGCGGCCGATCGCAAGCGGCCAGTTGCTGCGGTTGGTGAGCTGCACATCGAACACCACGGGATCCCACGCCTCGAGCTCGGTGCGTCGCGGAACGATGCGGATCAGGAAGTTCGCGCCGCCCGTCCGCAGAAGCTGCGAGAACGCCTGCGGCAGCGAGGCGGCCTTCGCGACCTCGCCTGCGGCCGGGAAGAGGTCGATCGGCGTCCCGAGCATCGACTCGAGCCGGTCGCGGCACCAGAGCCCGATCGCGGTGTCGGGGCCCGACTTCGCGAACTCGAGGTAGGCGCGGGCCGCCTCCTTGTTCTCGCCGAGCGCTTCCTGCGCCATCGCAAGGGCGAGCCGTGCGCCCGTGTCGCGCGCGGCGACCGGCGCAAGGATCTCCTTCGCAGCCGCAGGATCCTTGGCGCGCAGCTTGAGCAGGCCGTCGAAGCGCGCGCGCGCCTCGTCCGACAGGTCGCCCGACTGCTCGATCCAGTCGGTGGCCTGCGTGACATCGCCATCGAGCCACAGCTGCACGAACGCGCCCTCGAGGCGCGTGCGCGCGAGCTCGGCGCGGCCTTCCTCGAAGCGGTCGAGCGACTGCAGCTGCGTGCCGAACGAAACCATCGCGTTGCTGACCGCGACCGCGCTGTCGGGCAGCTTGCGGGCGTTCGCCATCGCGGCCAGGTTGGTCGCAAGCGTCACGGTCGCGGGAAGCCGCGCCTCCTTGCGACGCTTGAGGTCGAGGATCACGCCGTCCCGCTCGAGCTGCGCGTGGAGCACCGCGTCGAGCTGGAGCTGGCGCTTTCGCGCGATGAGATAGGCCGAATCGGTGTCGCGCGCGCCCCAGTGCGCGAGCACGAGATCGGCGAGCAGCCCGTCGTACTCCGCGTTCGGAACGCGCGTCTCGAGGAGCCGCGCCTCGAGCGCCAGGATGTCGGCGCCCGCCTGGTACGCGCCGTTCTGCAGGCACACCGACGCAAGCGACAGGGCCGCGGGCGGGCGCGAGGGGTTGGAGAGCACCGCGGTGCGCAGCGCGTCGGCGTGCTCGGCGGGGCTGGTCGAGGCCATCGCGAAGTAGCCCGCGGCGACCTCGGCCGCTTCAGGGAAGGTCGCATCGAGGTCGACGGCTTGAAGCAGCGCCGCGCGGTAGCCGGCCTCGTCGCCCGTGCGCTGGCGGAGGAGCGCGAGGTCGAAGGCGATGCGCGCCGCCACGCTCCTGCCGATGCGGCCGATGTTCGCGGGCTCGAGCAGCTTCTCGTAGGCGGCGATGCGCTCCTCGGCCGTCTGCCTGCGCGCCACCGTGTCGAGCAGGCGGCGGAGCCTGATGACCTCGTCGTTCGGCTCGAGTTCGTTCAGGCGGGCAAGCGCCTCGGACCCGAACTCGGCGGCCTTCGGCTCGCCGTCGACCATGGTGGAGGCGAGGTCGAGCGCGAGGCGCCACAGCGCGGGATTCGTCGGCTCGAGCTCCACCGACAGCCGGCCGAGCTCGAGCGAGCACTGGAGAAGCCCGAGGAACACGAGTTCGCGCTGCAGCAGGTTGCGGGTGCGCTGTGCGAACGCGCGCGACAGCCGCTCGCGCACCTTGGCCTCGATGGCAGCGTCGACCGGACCCTGTTCGAACACCACGGCGGCAACCGCGGGATCTTGGAAACCCACAGGCCGCAGCGTGGGATCCGACTTGGACGGCGGAGCGCCTGCGGGGTCGCTCACAGGGGGTGTCGACGCGGGTACGGCATCCTGTGGTCCGCGCGCCGGGGCGCCCCAGCCACCCGTCGACAGGAGAAGGGCGAGGGAGATCGGGGCGAGCACGAAGGCGGGGCGCATGGAGGGCTTTCATCGGCTCGGGGTGGCGCGCGGGTGCATCGGGAGCCCTGTTTCCGCGGCTCCTGCACGGCTTCCACGGCGGCGAGGGGCGGCGAGTTCGTTGACAGTACGCGGCGGTTGGATTAGCGTCCCCCGTCCGACCTGATCGGGGCTTCCCGCAGGCAGTCGGTGCCCCGCTCCCGCCCGTGGCCCAAGCTCCCTTCTCGGGGGTGCCATCGCCGGGGGCGCCACCGCTGGGGGCGCCATCGCTGGGGTGGCCATCCTCGGGCTGAGTTCCCGCCGCGGCTTCCTTGGCCGTGCTCGGGTGTCGGGTACGGAGAAACGAACGCCATGATCCTGCGACCCCTGATCGCCGCCTGCATCCTCGCCGCAAGCCTCGCTGGCACGGCGGTGGCCCAGCAGCTCGACCGCGCCATCATCGCCGCCTCGGCGCCGCTGACCGAGGCGCAGAAGTCGGCCGTCGGGGCGTTTGCGTCCAACCACCTGCGCACGATCCGCGAGATGCCCTCGGGCAGCGCCGTGAACGACGCCCGGACCGCCCTCGTGTCGCCCATGCGCGACCCGGCCGCCACCGCGAGCTTCCGCAAGGGCATGGCGCAGGTCCTGGTGGCCGAGCTCGGCCCTGTCGCGAAGGGCTCCGATCTGCGCGCAGCGGTCGTGGCCATGCAGGTGCTGCGGTTCACCCGTTCGCCCGAGGCGATCGATGTGCTGGTCGACCGCGCCACGCCCTCGGCCGAGCGCGACCCGGGCAAGCGCGTGTCGGCGGGCTCGCTGGCCGCAGACGCGTTCGAAGACCTCGACGCCAACAACGCGTTCATCGAGTCGGCCGCGCGCAAGCTGCGCGATGCCGCGGTTGCCGAAACCGACTGGCTGGCCATGCAGCAGAAGCTGGCGGCGATCGGCAGCGCCGCGCGCCGCGGCGACCTGAGCCCCGACAGCGCCCGCAAGATCCGCCTGCTGCAGGTCGACGCGATTTCCGGCCTTTCGAAGGCGATCGCGGCGGCGAAGGAAGCCGATCCGCGCATGCAGGCGGTGCATCGCGCCCTGATCGGGCTCCGCAACGACCTCCTCACCATGAAGGAAGCCGACCGTTCGGCGCTGGCGAAGCCGCTGGCCGCCGCGCTTGCGGGCCTGATGGCCGCTGGCGCCGCGCAGTGGGACTCGGCGCATGCGAACCCCACGCTCAGCGCCTCCTACTCGGGCACCATGAACCTTGCCGAGGTCATGCTGCGCCTGATCGACCGCGGCGAGCGTCCCTCGGCCTACGCGGGAACCAAGCCCGACAGCGATTCGCGCGTCCTCGCTCCCGCGTGGGACGCGAAGGACAAGGCCAAGTTCGAGGCCGAGGCGAAGCGCTGGGCGGGAATCGTGGCCGCCGCGCCCTACAAGTGACGCCCGCCGCTCTGGCGATTGGATGAGCAGTTGCGCGACGCCGGCCCCCCGCCGGTCCGACGCCAACTTCGCGCGCGTTCGCGGTGGATATCCTCCGTGCCGTGCGCATCGCGGCACCCATCGTCCTGCTCGTGCTCGCGCTGCTCGCGACGGTCTCGCTCGACCGCCCGCTTCCGCCCGCCGATCTCGTGGTGGTCGAGCGCTCCGACTGCTACACGCTCGATCCGCAGCGCATGAGCTACCAGCACGAGCTGCGGCGCGCGCGTGTGATCTACGAAACGCTCGTCAACCTCCGCGCGTCGGACTGCACGGTGGTGCCCGGCGTCGCCGATCGCTGGGAGCGCTCCGACGACGGGCTGACCTGGACCTTCCATCTGCGCGGCGACGCGAAGTGGTCGAACGGCGACCCCGTGACGAGCGCCGATTTCCTGTACGCGTGGCGCCGCGCGCTGCTGCCCGACACCGCGGCCGACTACTCGGGGCTCTTCTTCGAGATCCGCGGTGGCCGCGCGTTCTTCGACCGCCGCACGCAGATCCTGAAGGACTACGCCGCGGCGGGCGCAGGCGGCGCGGAGCGCGCGCAGCAGGCGTGGAGCGAAACGCTGCGCGCCTTCGACGAGCTCGTCGGCGTGCGGGCGCCCGACACGCGCACGCTGGTGGTGACGCTGGTGCGGCCCCTGCCGTTCTTCCTTGATTTCTGCGCGTTTCCGCCCTTCGCGCCCGTGCATGAGCGCACGGTGTCGTCGTTCACCTCGATCGATCCCGCGACCGCGCGCGTGGTGCAGCGCCACGACTGGACCAAGCCCGGCGCCATCGTCACCAACGGCGCGTATGTGCCCACCGTGTGGCGCTACAAGCGCGACATGCGGCTCACCGCCAACCCGCACTACTGGAACCGCGCGGCGACCGTCGCGGGCACGATCGAGTTCCGCACCATCGAGAACCCGAACACGGGCGTGCTGAGCTTCGAGTCGGGCGCCGCCGACTGGCTGACCGATGTCGGGCCCGAGTACAAGAGCGAGATGCTCGCGGAGCGCCGCAGGTACCTCGAGCGCTACGCCGACGAACTGGCGCGCGCGACCGCCGCGGGGCTGTCGCAGGACGAGGCGGTGGCCGAACTTCCCGCACCGGGCCCGGGCGAGCGCCGCGACACGCGCGGATTCGACGCCTTCGGCACCGACTTCTTCAGCTTCAACTGCAGGCCCGAGCTGGCGGGCGGCCGCGCGAATCCGTTCCACGACGCAGGCGTGCGGCGCGCGTTCGCGCTCGCGGTCGACAAGCAGGCGCTGGTCGACCGCGTCACGCGGCTCGGCGAGCGCGTGACTGGAACGCTGGTGCCCGTCGGCTCGCTGCCCGGATATCCCGAGGTCGAAGGCCTTGGGTTCGACGCCGCGCGCGCGCGCGCCGAGCTGAAGGCGGCGGGATGGGAAGACCGCGATGACGACGGCGTGGTCGAGAACGCGCGCGGCGAGCGCTTCCCCACCGTCGACATCCTGTACTCGACGGCGAGCCCGCGCTACCAGAACCTGGCGCTCGCCATGCGCGACATGTGGAAGCGCGAGCTGCGCGTGGCCGCCGAATGCCGCGGCAAGGACTCGAAGCTCTACAAGGAGGACCTCAAGAAGGGGAACTTCATGATCGCGCGCGGCGGCTGGTACGGCGACTACGGCGACCCGACCACCTGGCTCGACCTGCAGCGCACGGGCAACGGCAACAACGATCGCGGCTACTCGAACCCCGAGTACGACCGGCGGCTCGACGAGGCGACCGCGATCGCCGATCCCGCCGAGCGGCTGCGCGCGCTGGCCGAGGTCGAGCGCTGGCTGTTCACCACCGAGGTGCCGATGCTTCCCCTCTGCAACTATGTGACGGTGTACGGCTACGACCCGACGCGCACGCAGGGCATGAGCGAGCACCCGCGCCTCGAGCAGGACCTGTCGGTGCTCGGAACGCCCGCGCAGCGCGCGGCCGCGAAAGAGGCCGAAGACGCCAACGCCTTGCCGTCCGAGATCGTGCCGTGAGCGCGCAGGCGCCGACCACGGTCGCGGGGCTGATCACGCGGCGGCTGCTGCAGCTGCCGTTCATCGTGCTCGCCGTGTACACGCTCACCTTCATGCTGGCGTGGAGCGTGCCGGGCAACCCGCTTGAGAATCCCGAGGGCCGTCGGCCGCCGCCCGAGATCGTCGAGGCGATGCAGAAGCAGTACAAGCTCGACGATCCGGTGGCGTTCTACTTCGACTATCTGGGCAAGGCCTCGGGCGTGTCGTGGGCGCTCGGGCTGCACGACCGTCCGTTCGACCTCGGACCGAGCCTGAAGCAGCCCGACTGGAGCGTGAACGAGATCCTGGGCACGGGGCTGCCCGTGTCGATGACGCTCGGGCTGTCGGCGATCCTGATCGCGCTTGCGATCGGCATCGCCGCGGGCGTGGTGGGAGGGCTGCGGCCGGGCACCGCCGTCGACGCGCTCACGCAGGTGCTCGCGGTCGCGGGCATCAGCCTGCCGAGCTTCGTGATCGGGAGCGCGCTCCTCATGCTGCTTGCGGTGAAGCTCGGCCTCTTCCCGATCGGGGGCTGGGGCGGACTTTCGTATGTCGTGCTGCCTGCGTTCACGCTGTCGCTGCCGTTCGCCGCGTACATCTCGCGGCTCGTGCGCTTCGGGATGATCGAGGAGATGGGCGCCGACCACATCCGCACCGCGCGCGCGAAGGGGCTTCCGCGCTGGAAGGTCGCGTTCAAGCACGCGCTCAAGAACGCGTTCCTGCCCGTCCTTTCGTACCTCGGGCCCGCGACCGCGGTGGCGCTCACAGGGTCGTTCGTCGTCGAGAAGGTGTTCGCGGTGCCGGGCGTGGGGCAGCACTTCGTCGACGGCGTGCTCGGCAAGGACATCACGCTCGTGATGGGCGTGGTGCTCGTCTACTCGTCGCTGATGGTGGTGTTCAACCTGGCGGTCGATGTGCTGTACCGCTTCGTCGATCCGCGCATCGCGTAGCGCGGCCGGCGATCAGCGCGCGGCCAGCTCCTCACGCACGCGGGCGAGCAGGAAGCGCTCGAGCCGCTCGTCGCGCGCGACGGGCGTCCACTCGGAAAGGTCGCGGGGGGCGCGTCCATCGTCGGGCAAGGTGGTGTCGCGGGCGTAGCCGCCGACGGCGCGCGTCCAGGTGTTGCGCTGCAGCCCGGGGCGGAACTGGCACTCGACCGACACGGCGACGCGGAGCTCGAGCTCGCCCTCAAGCTCGTCGATCGCAGCGCCCGTTCCGCGGCCCGAGCCTGGAAGGACGGGGCCTGCGAGGGGCGCCGCGCTGTCGCCGCGCGCGGGCGCGAAGCCCGTCGGCACGAACTCGAAGCGCACGCGGCGGCGTTCGAACGAAAGCGTGGCCTCGACGAGCTCGCCCCCCGTGTGATCGCCCCAGGTCCATGGCTCGGCCAGAGAGCCCGAGGGCTTCGGCTCGGTCTCGATCGTGCCCGCGCCTCGGTCGAAGAGCGCGGGCACGAACCCCTGCGCACGCACCACGCTGCAGGCGGCTTCGACCGCCGCCGCGTAGTCGCCGCGGTCGACCAGCACAAATGCGGGCGCCGCTTCTCCGGGTGCGGAGCGCTCCACCGACGCGTAGCCTGCCGAAAGGACCGCCGCAAGGCCCGCGGCCAGCGCGAGTGTGGTCAGGAGTGCAGCGCGAGTCGTTCGGGCCATGGCGGCGAGTGTACCTGTTGCGTCCGATACCACGCGCGCGCAGGCTCCGCGGGGCAACGCTCCGGTTCCGCGGGCGCCGAAGAATCGGACTTGTCGCGTCGGACGGGCCAATCCTTGACCCTCCGCGAACCGATCCTACCCTGCGAAAGTCGTTGATTTTGAGACGACCGAGGTCTCCTTCCGCGCACTCGGCCGAACAGTCGCCGTGGGCCCGCCGTGAGCGATCCCTCCCCGAGAGTTCCCATCATGAAGATCGACCCGACCTCCGCGAACCATCCGAAGCCCCGATACGGCCGCACGACGCGCGCCGTGCTCGCACTCGCCGCACTCGGTGCGATCGGCGTGACCGTCGGCACGGTGGCCGCGCGCGGTGGCGGCGGGTCGCAGGTCCAGGTGCCGTCGACGGTCGCCGACTTCTTCATGCCGGGCACGCAGCCGAACCCGAACGCCGAGGTGTTCACGCCCGTCGTCGGCAGCATCAACTGCACCTACTGCCACTCGGGCTACGGCATCGAGATCGCGCCGTTCGACACCTGGATCTCGAGCATGATGGGCCAGAGCGCGCGCGATCCCGTGTGGCACGCGGCGCTCACGATCGCGAACCAGGATGCGAATGTCGGCGGCGAGACATGCATCCGCTGCCACGCGCCCGGAGCATGGCTCGGCGGGCGCTCGTCGACGGGCACGACCGCGGAGTTCATCCCCGAGGACTACGACGGCATCAACTGCCACTTCTGCCACCGCGCGGTCAACCCCGTGCTCGGCGCGGGCAGCGCGGTCGGCTACCCGGGCGACCCTGCGCAGCCCGATGTCCCGATCATTTCGGCGCTGGCCGCGCAGGGCTTGATCCCGCAGGGACACGGCAACGCGCGCTACATCGTCGACCCCGACGATGTGCGCCGCGGTCCGTTCAGCGATGTCCCCGAGAACCTGCACGGCCAGGGCACGCGGCTGATCACCTCGCCGTACCACCGCTCGAGCGAGTTCTGCGGCACCTGCCACGATGTGAGCAACCCGCTCTACTCGAAGAACCCGAAGGGCGAGTATGTGCTGAACGCGCTCGGCGCGGCGCACCCGACGCAGCATCCGAACGACATGTTCCCCGAGCAGCGCACCTACAGCGAGTGGCTGCACAGCGCGTACCCGAACGGCGTTCTCTACGGCGACCATCGCTACGGCGGCAACGACGCCGACGGCGTGGTGTCGAGCTGCCAGGACTGCCACATGCCGAAGGTGATCGCGGGCGGATGCCGCTTCTATGAGTTCGGCGATCCGTGGTTCGAGCGTCCCGACATGCCGCAGCACGGCTTCGCGGGCTCGAACACCTGGGTCATCCAGGCGGTGCGCAACCAGCTGGGCGCCGAAGAGGCGGACGCGATCGGCCTCTCGCAGGAGCGCGTCGACGAGGCGTCGGCCCGCACGGTGCAGATGCTGCAGAACGCGACCGACATGACCGTCGAGCAGGTCGGCGGCCAGGTGAAGGTGCGCGTGGTGAACGAGTCGGGACACAAGGTTCCGTCGGGCTATCCCGAGGGCCGCCGCATGTGGCTCAATGTGAAGTTCCTGAACGCCAGCGGCCAGGTCGTGGCCGAGCGCGGCGCGTACAACAGCAAGACCGCGGTGCTCTCGGGCGCCGACACCAAGGTGTATCAGGCCAAGCACGGCATCACGAGCGCGATCGCGAAGCTCACGGGCCTGCCGGCCGGCGAGAACTTCCACCTCGCGCTCGCCAACAAGAAGTTCCTCGACAACCGCATTCCGCCGCGTGGATTCACCAACGCGGCGTACCAGGCGATCGGCGCGGCGCCCGTCGGCTACTCCTACGCCGATGGCCAGCACTGGGACGAGACGCTTTACGCGGTTCCGGCGGGCGCGACGCAGGTCGCGGTGACGCTCTACTACCAGACGACCACCAAGGAGTACATCGAGTTCCTGCGCGACGCGAATGTCACCGATACGAACGGCCAGACCGCGTACAGCTTGTGGGCGTCGACCGGCAAGAGCGCGCCCGTGGCGATGGATTCGGCGGTGATCAAGCTTGCCGCGCCGACGCCGGGCGACCTGAACGGAGACGGGCTGGTGAACGGCCAGGATCTCGCGATCCTGCTGTCGAACTGGGGCGGCCGCGGCGCGGCCGACATCCACGGCGACGGACTGGTGAACGGCCAGGACCTCGCGATCCTGCTGTCGAACTGGGGCTGAGCGCTTTCACGCGTTGTTTCCGCGGGCCCGGTGCACGCCGGGCCCGCGTTGCTTTCGCCGTAGGATGCGCGCGCGTGCAGACCCAGACCGACATCAAGGCGATCCTCGCCGCGCGGGGCCTCTCGCCGAAGCACCGCTTCGGGCAGAACTTCCTCGTCGACCACAATCTGCTGCGCCGACTGGTCGACGCGAGCGGGATCGGCGCGGGCTCGCTGGTGCTCGAGATCGGGCCGGGCACGGGCACGATGAGCGAGGAGATTCTTTCGCGCGGGGCGGAGCTCGTGGCGATCGAGCTCGACCGCGATCTGGCGGCGCACCTGCGCGAGCACTTCGCGGGCAACGCGCGGTTCACGCTCGTCGAGGGCGACTGCCTCGACGGCAAGCGCGCGCTCAACGCCGAGGCGCTCGCGCGCATCGCGGGCCGGCCGTTCACGCTGGTCGCGAACCTCCCGTATCAGGCCGCGAGCCCCGTGATGGCGATCTGCGCATCGATGCCGCCATGCCACGGCCAGTTCGTCACGGTCCAGCGCGAGGTGGGAGACCGCCTGCGCGCATCGACGGGCACGGGCGAGTACGGCCCGCTCACGATCATGGTGCAGGCGTTCTGCGAGGTCGAGCAGATCGCGGTGCTTCCGCCGGGCTGCTTCTGGCCACCACCCGAGGTGACGAGCGCGATGCTCGCGCTGCGCCCGCGCGCGACGCCCGCGATCGCGCACGCGGAGGCCGATGCATTCGGCGCGTTCGTGCACACGCTGTTCTCGAAGCGCCGCAAGCAGCTGGGCGCGATCCTCGGCCGCACCCGCTCGTGGCCCGCAGGCATCGACCCGTCGGCGCGGCCGGAGACGCTGTCGATCGCGCAGATCGCGGCGCTCTGGCGCTCGCCCTGAATCGAGCCTCGCGCCACCGAGGCGCGCCTACGCTTGGTCAGGCGAAGAGCGCCTCGTACTTCTCCTCGGATTCACGAACAGCATGGGACCGCCGATGGCTGGCGGAGCGTTCGGCGAGCGTTCGTAGCACAGTCGCATCGCAATCGTCTCGCGCGCCGACATCGCAGATCTCCTGCGGTGCGAGCGTCCACCACCTCGAGCCAAGCCACTGCCGGCCGATCGACTCTGAGTACCTTTCGCCGATCACGCGAGCAGGATTGCCGACGACGATGGCAAGCGCAGGCACATCGTGGGTCACAACCGCTCCAGCACCGATCACGGCTCCATGACCGATCTTCCGACAGCCCGGCAGGATCGATGCGTTCGCACCGATCCAGACGTCGTGGCCGATCACGGTTACTCCGCGCGGTGCAAGCGTCTGAGTCCCCACGAATCCCATCGCAGGGTCGTAGAAGGCCGCCGAGCTAGAAAGGCGGGCGATCGGGTGGTTCTGGTTCGCGATCAGTACGCGCGGGCCGATGGAGCAGTAGCGGCCGATCACCACGCGGGGAGGAATCTCCCTCAGCGAACGACCGTCGCAGAAGGACCATGCGCCCAGCACGGCTCCCCGCCTCGCGATGAACTCGCGGCGGAGCGTCGCGGAGCGCATCAGTCCACCCTCGATCCGCGCCGCGGCGACGGCGATCCGAAGCGCCTGATCGCAGCCGATGCACCAGGCGGTCGATGCCACGGCGAGGCGCATCGATAGCGCGCTGACGAAACCGACAGGCAGGCCTTCCAGCAGGAAGGCGGTCGTAGCAGCCACCTCCTGATCGGCCTCGGCGACGGGAACACAGATACTCATCGATGCACTGCTCCTCGCCAAACACGCCAACCATCGCCATCAAGCTGCCTCGGCACCAGCAGCGCGAAGACTCGCACGATGCGCACCACGAGGAGGCTACCCAGCAGCCAGGGGCGAAGTGCGAGCACACGCAGTCGGCGCCCCATCGTCCAGTCGCTGCCGAAGGGCCCGGCCATTCCGGCCCGCTTCAGGGAACGCCGGGCCTCGCGCCATCTCCGCTGCTGTCGAAGAAGGGGAAGCAGCTCGCCGGGGATTGGATGCGTCGCCCAGCAATCCTCCAGCACGCTCCGCTCAGCGGGCGCAAACCGTGAGAAGACGAACTCGTCATCCGCGGCGACCCGCGGAAACTCCGGCCACCTCAGACGGCCGGAAGGCCCGACGGCGAACACGCCCCCGACTGCGACATCGTGTCGTACCCACGGAAGGCTGCACAACGACGCCCCGAAGATCCGCCCGAGGAGACCATCCTGTCGGTCACTGCATCGGCTTGGCTGGACGAGCCGAGCACCGCCAAGGCGGAGCGCGCGCGCCATCGCGGATACCGCGTTACGGGACATGCGCACATCGGCGTCGAGGAAGATCCGGATGGCCGGCTCCCCGGCTCCCGCCTCGGCGAGCGCTTGCAGGGCCTCCCATTCGCCGCGATTGAGTGCCGCAGGCTTCGAACGATGCTCGGTCTCGACGACACGCCACCGACGCTTCGAATCGCGTGGAAGCCGTTCGATGGCGGCGCATGCGCGCTCCACCGTGCCATCGGATGGTCCATTGACCGCGATAACGATCGCGAGCAGGCCTTCGAAGTCCTGCGTAGCCGCAGTCTCCACGGCCTCCGTGATTCTGTTCGCCTCCGATGCGGCCGGAATCACAATCAGTCCGCATTGCCCGTGCACGGTGTGATTACGCGGCGTCATCCGTGGTCCCGCCGAGCGCCGTGCGCGCTGAAGCGAGGCAGGCGCGTGAACAAGAGGATGGTGAAGGAAACCGCCACGCAGGAGAGGGCCAGCCCGAAATCCTGCCGGGAGGATTGATCCAGCATCGCCATCGCGGCGACCAAGGTCGGCGATGCCGCAATCATGCCCTTGGTTCCCACCCACCAGTGTGAGCCAAGCACAGTCAACGGCGGCAATGTGCGATGGAAAGCCTCCCACCCCTGCGCGCGAGAGCGAAGCCTTGGCTCGATCTCAACCTCGAGGAACAACCCGAGCTGGGCATGCCGAACATCGTTGTGCATCCAGTGAAGTGCGAGCAGGAGGTCGGTGAGCGCGTAGCACGCGGCGAGCCTCATTCCCGATCCGGGCCATGCGACGCCAAGCGCCATCGTCGTCATCGCGCCGCAACCGACCAGGAGAACGATCGCCGACTGAATCGCGATCCGCAACTCGATCTCGCGCCGCGCTGCGGAGAACTGGGCCAGCAAGGCATCCTCCGACCATGAGGGCTGCACCCCGTCGCCGCATGCGCGGCTCTCGGCGACCAAGGCTTCGTCTGATGGCTGCGGCATGATCAGTCTCGCCTCCTTCGCCAGCGGAAGTATCTTCGACGCAATCGGTCCCAACGGTCGCGCCACTTGCCGTAGTAGGACAAGTCGTCGTAGCGGGGCGCGAGGTCGGCGCCATCGCTGCCACGCGACCAGTAGAAGTTCGGAACCATCATCCGGTCCTTCATCGCGAGATGGAACACCGGGCAGGCCGATGATGCCTGCGGCGGAACGATCCATCCCCAAGCGCCAGAGGCCGTCCGGCCCTCGGCTGCCTCGCGCTGGATGAAGTCCATGTACTGCCGGCTCGCCTCGTGGTGGTCAACGATCGTGGCGCCCGCCCCCCGGAACGAGTGAAGAACCGCGGCGTTAAGCTCGACGAGCGCACGGTCCTTCCAGAGCGGGTCATCGAGCGGGATTCCGATCGCCAGCGCAACCTCGGCAAGCAGGTCGTAGCGCCGCTCGTCGCCAAAGTTCCGCGATGCGATCTCGGTGCCCATGTAGTAGCCGTTGAATGGCGCGCACGGATAGTCGACGCCACCGATCGTGAGGATCATCCCGGACACGCAGGGGACCGTGTACCAACGCAGCCCGAGCCCACGGACCCTGGCATGTGTAGGATGCAGGATCTCGATCTGCCGCACCGCGTCGGCAGGCAGAGGCACGAAGGCGCGACGGTCCGCGGCGTCACGGATGATCAGGGGCAGCAGGTCGAACCGGGAGCGAGGCTCTGGAGGGACCCACCCGAGCGATCGGGCGATGCGCGTCGCCTCGGCATTGAGCGGATCGCCAAGTACGGCCCCGTCCGTGCCCACATACCCCGCGTACTGCGCGATCTGCCTGCTCTCGATGTAGGCCGGCAGCGCCTCGCCCTTGACCGGGCCGAAGATGCTGATCAACGACCGAACCGCGCCGCCGGATCCGGCGATCCGCATGTGCTCGAAGACGCGCTCAGCGATTCCATCCCTCCCCTCAACAGCGCGGCAGTCGAAGACCTCGAGCGACCTCCAGAGGAGCCGGCCGATACAACGGGAGTGATTGCGCCACGCAACCCGGGCACCGAACGCAAGTTCCTCAGGCGAGTGCTCGTACCAGCCGTGTCGACCGAGCTCCCGTCGGACCTGCGCGACACGCTTTCTCGCGGATTCGACGCTCCGTCCCATCTCCCGGTGGTGGAGTTCGATGAAGGCCTGCGCCTCCTCGCAGCGCTCCCACATGCCGATGCGGCGGAGCCGGCGCCGCAGCGGGTTCGATCGGGTCTTGGTGTCGATCCGCATCGGTCTACATCAGTCCATCGAAGGCGCGCGCCGTGCGGCGGACATGGCGCCGGTTGATCCTGTGCACCACATCGAGCACCCGCTTCTTGGCTTGCCGGTATGCCCGCGATCCCGTATCCACGTTGACATAGCGGACCGCACCGTTTCGCAGGTCATGCCTCAGAACGCGAAGCTCTGGAATCCGCGGCGGATCCGCGCAGAGCGACTCATGCACCGGAGTACCGACGAGAACGGAGAACTCGTTGAACCGCACGCGGTCGATTCGATCGACATGCTCCTCGAGGAACCGCGCGGTCATGGCGAGGTCGGCGGCGGTCTCACCCGGGAAACCCTTGAACATCGTGCAGCGAACGCTGAGCCCAGCGTCGGATGCGTCGCGGATGAACTCGGAATTGCGCTCGACTGAACAGCCCTTATCCATCATGTCGAGAAGCCGCTGGCTCCCCGACTCAAGCCCGAAGCTGATGCGGCGCATACCCGCGACCACGGCCGATCGGAGTTCGGCTCTCGATAGTCCGTTGTCCCTGCGCAGGTCCACATGGACCGTTCCAACCCACTGCGCCCCAGGGGCGTTGCGCTGGATGTTCTCTACGATTCCACGCAGCATCGCGGGGTTCGAGTTGAGTTTGAGGTCGAGAAACAAGAAGTTCGTGCACTCGTAGCGTCGCGAGAGTTCGCGGATCTCGTGCATGACCGAATCAACGGACCTCGTCCGGAAGGTCCTTCCGCTGACGCTCACGATATCGCTGCAGAAGGTGCATCGGTTCCACTGGCAGCCACGACCCGTCATGAGCGGTAGGACACGCATCCGGTAGCGGTCGAACGGAAAGTCGCTGAAATCCGGGACCGGCACAGCGTCGAGCTCGCGAAGCGGAGCTGCCGGCGCGCTTCGGCGCCCATCTGGAAGCGTGATTCCGGGAAACCGGAGCAGATCACCCTGCCTGACCGCCGCCTCAACGATCTGGGGCGCCATAAGCTCGACTTCGCCTCCGACTACCGCGACAAGGCCGGGAACACGACGCCATGCGTCGACGGTACGCGGATGATTGAAGGCCGGGCCACCGAGCAACACGGGGATGCCCCGCGCCGCCGCGATCTGGCTTAGCGCGCGCACTGTCTCGAAGTGCTCCAAGTACGCGCTGAGAAGGAGGACGTCGGGCTTCGAGTCGAGCACCCGGGCCGTCTCTCGGAGCACCCGTGCATGGGGTCTGCCTCGCCACCACCCTCGGATGGCCCTTGCGGCATCGCGCGGCACGCGAAACAGAGGGTGGGTCGAGAGGTGGATGCGCCTCGCCAGATGATCCGTGTAGCGCTCGCGACGCTCGCGCTCTGCTGCGGGCACATCGTGCGCGAGCGGGCAGATCACCTCAACCTGCATGCCGGCGTTGCGAAGCGACGCCACGAGGATCCCAACGGCGAGCGTTGGAAAAGTCGAGAAGTTGTTCAGGTCAACGAAAACGGCACGAAGGTCTCGATGTCCGTCGAGCCGCGCCCCGTCGTCCGCCACCGCCTGAACAGCGCGCGCGGGCCGATCGCAAGCCATCGATGCTCCGATCAGCGATTGCATCGGATTGGACTCTGCACTTCGCTCCAAAGGCATACCGAGTAAGACTACACGAAGCGGGAGCGAAACCGCACAAGTGTCTTCCCATTGCTCCTTGTTTGAGTTTATCCGACCATCATCGGAGGACGAAGGCCCATTGATTCGGCAGGACCAACGGATGCCGTGTGCGCGCGACGCGTGCCAGGCACCGTTCACATGAACGGGCAGACCCCCGCTGCGCGCCTGCCGAGCATCCCGCTCACGGCGCGACCGATGCGACCGATGCTCCGCGTCACAGGGCAACGCGAGACCTCGGGCGCGCCGATGCCGAGGCGTGCGCCGTCGGTGGAGCGTGAGGAGTAGTAGTTCGGCACGAGGTTGCGGTCCTGCATCGGCAGGTGGTAGACGGGGCAGACGGAAGACGCCTGCGGCGGCACGATCCACGACCATTCGCCACTCGGCGTGCGGCCCGCAGCGGTCTCCTTCTGCACGAAGTCCATGAACTGCTCGCTCGCGGTGTGATGGTCGAGGATCGTCGCACCGGCGTCGCGAAAGGAATGCAGCACGGCCGCGTTGAGCTCGGTGACCACGCGGTCCTTCCACAGCGGATCGGATTCGCGGATCTGCATGGCGCGGGCAAGCGGCCTCAGCAGGGCGTATCGCGTCTCGTCGACGAAGTTGCGCGACGCGATCTCGCTCGCCATGTAGAAGCCGTTGAACGGCGCGCACGGATACTCGATTCCGCCGATCGTCATGATCATCGAGCTGACGCACGGAACCGTGTACCAGCGCAGTCCGAGTTCGGCGACGCCGGGCAGCGCGGGATGCGCGATCTCGACCTCCTGCACCGCGCCCTTCGGAAGCTCGAAGAGATGCCTGCGGCCGCGCGCATCGCAGATCACGATCGGAAGCAGGTCGAACATCCCCGGCCTCGACGGACCCTTCCATCCGAGCGCGCGCGCCGCACGCGTGGCCTCGACCGCGACGGGATCGCCGACGATTCGGCCATCCGCGCCGAGGTGCCCCGCGTACTGCGCGATCTGCCGGCTCTCCACATGCGCGGGCAGCTCGTCGCCGCGCACGGGCGCGAACACGCTGATCGTCGAGCGGATGCGTCCGTCGCCGTGCGCGCCGACCATGTGATCGACCATGCGCGACGCGATTCCCGCGGGATCGGCGATGTCGCGGCAATCGTGCACTTCAAGCGACTTCCAGAACAACCGCCCGATGCAGCGCGCGTGGTTGCGCCACGCGACGCGCGCACCGAAGGCGAGCTCCTCGGGCGTATGGTCGTAGTGGCCCGCGCGCTCGAGGTCGCGGCGTGCCTCGCGGATCCTTGCGCGGCACGCTGCGTCGTCGAGCTCGTTCTCGCGGTGGAACTGCGCGATGAACGATTCCGCCTCAGCGATCCGCTGCCCGATGTCGAGGCGTCGCAGCCGCTGGCGGAGAGGGTTCGAACTTGCATTGGTCTCGAGGATCATCGTCGTGCTCCGTTCGCGGTCACAGGATTCCATCGAAGGTCGCGGCCGTGCGACGCGCGGCTCGGCTGTTCACGGCATGAACCGCGTCGACGAATGAATTCCACGCCGAACTGGCGCCGGCGTTGAATGCGACTCGTGCCGCGCCGACATGCATCGGTCCGACCACGCGGTCGATCGCGGCCCCGTGCGCGGAAAGGAACTCCGTCGCATCGCGCAACACGCCGCTCGACTCGGTCGCGAATGCGGCTTCGAAGCGGATGCACACCGCGATCCCGGCATCGGCGGCCAGAGCAGCGAGCTCAGCCGACGCGCGGGGCTGGCCTGCATCGAACCGGATCGTCGCGCGCCGAAGCCCCGACGCCGCAGCGGCGCGGACCTCGCGCCGTGCGAGCGGCGACGGCGATGCCGACGGCTCGAACGATGCGATCCACTGCGCACCGGGCGCATTGCGCTGCATGTCGGCTGCAACAGCTGCGACAAGCCGCGGATCGCGATCCATCGCACGGTCGGTGAACACGAAGTCCGCGCTCCCGTACCGCCGGAAGTATTCGCGCACGGTGTGGCCGACCGCCTCGGCGTTCCATGCGAGCGCGGCGGCCTCGATGGGCAGAACGCGCGTCCGCTCCCACGGATAGTCGGTGAAGTCCGCAACGAGCGGAACGGCCTCGCTCTCGAGGCAGAGAGCTCTTTCGGCTTCATCGCTTCCTAGCTCGTACGCCGCGATCCGACGCATGCGCGCCGCCGCGAGCGCCGACGCCGTGCGCAGCCCGCCATCGCAGAGCAGCACCGCATCGGCCTCGCGCGCCAGTGCATGCGCGACGCCTTGCGCCACGACGCTTGCGGAAACACGCGCACCGACTTCATCGCAGGCGCGCCGCGTCAGGTTGACGACGCTTGAAACCACGCCCCCCGCTGCCTGCATTCGCGCGATGAATCGCTCGCGCGCCGACGATGTGCGCGACCACGAACCACCCGGCATCGCAGAGAATCCTGGAAGAACCACCTCGACTTCGTCGCCACGCTGGCGCAGCCGCGCAGCCATGGTGCCGAGGGCGAGCGACGGCATCGGCTGCGGATCGCCGAGATCCACCAGCACGATCCGTCGCTGGACGGTCGTCGGAATGGCAATGGGCCGAAGGATGGTCGTCGTGGGTCTGGGTGCGGCAACGCGCTGAAGCCGCGCGGTCTTGAACCCGGTTCCCGTGACACGCAAGGTGGCCACGGCATCGTCGCTGATCTGGTGCATGGGACTCCTCAGCCTGCGCATGTCGCCCCTCGGACGCGGGGGGCGCGGGTCATGGGCGCCAGGCATGGGGTTTCCGCCCCGACTGCATGCGTCTCTCAGGAGATCACGAGGAATTCACGACAGCGCGCCGCCGGGCCCAACCGCGCGCCCGAACGGTGCCTGGCACCTGCCTGGCACCTCCCGGGCGAACCCGGCACCTCCGCGGCACGGTTATGACAACGCGAGACTTCATACAACCGAATGCGCAAATCCCCCGTCGACCGCAATCCAAAGCTGTGAGAGTTGGGTACTTAAGAAATGCACCCGGCACGTGCCGGGTGCGCCGGGGAGGTGCCAGG
>JBJTOV010000358.1:0-4496 GCA_046074745.1 Planctomycetota bacterium
GCAGGGCCACCGCAGTTGTTGTTGCCGTCGGGATGTCCGGGCCCCCACTGGTATCCCGAATAGACCGTGGTTCCGTCAACCCACATCCAGCCGCCACCCGGTTCGGCAGAGTTTGGCTGTTGGTATCCGCCGACCCACGGCCCAAGTGTCGTCGTCCAGAGCACATTGTTGCTCGACACCGCCTCGAAGACCCACTCGCGCTCCGCAGGCGTGTTCAGTGACACCAGATCTCCGCCCCTTACTTGTGCGTGCGCGCGGGCTGCCGTCCAGGAGACTCCGCTCGGAAACTGAACGCCGGCGTACCAATGCCCGTTCCCGCCATCCTCGACGCGCCACTGCACCGCGTCCTGCGCGCAGGCCACCGCCGCAACACCACCGACGCCGAGCGCCGCCGTCAGGGAGAACAACTTCTGCCGTGCCATCTCGTCTGCTCCTTTGGGTGAAACTTGCTCCCGAGGACGGTCGGGGGCGGGCAGAGATCCGTGGCCTGCGGCGGCATGGAGGACAAGGAGCGCGGAAAGCAGAAAAACGGCGGGTCCGGAGGCGCGGACGGGCGCGCTGCGTCGGCGGTCGAGCGCCTGCGCCACGCGCCCGAGGCGCATCGAGGGCACGGGCTCGTGCGCCACTGGGCCCATGAACCGCCTCTGACCGCGAAGCCACGGAATGTCAGGAATCGACTCCGACACAGAACCATGTTCGCGGCCATGCGCGATCCGCGCAAGCGGGCCACACGGGCCACGGAAGCCGCAAAGGCCACCAAGGCCACGAAGACCACAAAGGCCACGAACACCGATTCAAGCTCCCCGCGCCGCCCCTATCGAATGAACCGCAGCTGCCCGAAGTCGGGCAGCACCGCGGGCCAGCCCTTCGTCGGGGTGATCGGCGCGGGGAAGTACACGCACCACGCCTTCCCGAGCAAGAGCTCGCGCGGCACGATGAACGGCCGGTCGTTGCCGAACAGCTTGGTCACCAGCGGGCTCGGGCGGCCCCACAGGCGCGAATCGCGGCTGGCGGCGCTGTTGTCACCGCACATCATGTGGTCGCCGTCGAGCAGCTGCGCGGGGCGGTCGAAATCGGTGGCGAAGCCGAAGCCGCTGATCGCGGGGCCGTTCTCATCGGGCTGGTTGAACTCGTCCTCGCGCAGGATCGCGGGGCGGTAGTAGAGGTCGCGGTCGAGCCGCACGCGGTGCAGCACCACGGGCGAGCCGTTGAACGCGGCCTTGATCACGGGCGGCGTGGGCTGCTGGAACACGGGGTTGCGGCGGTAGTCGTCGACCGTGCGGCCGTAGAACGACGCCAGCATGCGCTCCTCGAGCGACTCGAACGCGTAGTCGAGGGCCACGACCTCGCTGCCGTTCGCCCAGAGCGACAGCCGCTGGTCGACATGCCAGAACTCGAGCTCGAGCGGCGCGCCCGCCGCGGGCACCGCGAACTCGGCCGACGCGGTGCCGAGCACCTCGCCCGCGCGGTCCTCGCCCGCGCGCTCGATGGTGATGGTGGCCTTGCCGCCCGCGATCTCGAACTTCATCAGCCGCCCGCGCGCGCCAAGCAGGTACATCATCTGCATCGCCGCGGGGTCGGCCGCCTCGACCGCCATCGACACGCGCACATCGCTCACCGCGTAGCGCTGGGTCAGCGGAATGTCGCGCCACATGTTGTACGGCGTGTAGTCGGTGATGGGCATGCGGTCCCAGCGCCACTCGATCGACGCGGGGCCGCTGCCCTCGTGCCGCCACGCGCGCCCGTTGCCCTTCGCGCCAAGGTCGAAGCCCTGCGCGTCCCACGGCACGCCCGGCCACGGGCGGCCCCACACCTTGCCGACCGCCATCGGGTCGACGGGCACGAAGTCGGAGTCGTGCACGGGCTGCCACACGGCGCGCTGCACATGCTCGGGCTTGCGCTCGATCGCGAACTTTTCGCGGCCCGCGCCGATGGGCGCCGTGAAGATGTCGCCGTCGAGCATCAAGAGCTGCTCGTTCGGCAGGCCCACCATGCGCTTGATGAAGTTCGCGGCGTCGCCCATCGGGTCGGTCGGGTTCTTGAACACCACGACATCCCAGCGCTCGGGCTGCTGGAACGGGTAGAGGAACTTGAGCACCAGCACGCGGTCGCCCATGCGCGAGGTCTGCGCCATCTCGGAGTTCGAGACCTGCGCGATCGGGTCCGACTGCGACAGCATCGGGTCGAGCTCGTTGCGCGGGAAGTCGCGGTAGCTTGGTCCGAGCTGGCGGATCGCCTCGAACGCGGGGCCCGCGTCGGCGGGAAACGCGTAGCCCGTCATCGGGCTCGTCGGCCGTACATGCTGGCCCATCAGGGTGGGCGCCATCGAGCCGGTCGGGATCACGAAGCCTTCGGTCACGAAGCTGCGCACCGTCATCGCCAGCGCGAACGCCACGATGAGCGACTGCACCGTCTCGACGATGTTGGTTTCTTCCTGCTTCGGCTTCGCGTGCGCGTTCGTGGTGGTCATGTGGGTTCGCCAGCTGCGCTGTTACGCCTGCGGTGCCGAGGGCGGCGGGCCGCCTGCGTCGGGGCCGCGGTTTCCGCCGCGCCCGCGACGGCGACGGCGGCGCTTGCGGCGCGCGCCGCCCTCGCCAGGAGCGCCCGGCGCGCCGGACTCCTGCCCATCACGACCAGGCGCGCCCTCGTCGGGGCCACCTTCATCGGCATCGTCGCCCTCGTCGCCTTGGCCGCCCGAGTCGACCTCGGGCGCAACGCCGGGCTGCGCGCCCTGCATCTGCGGCGCATTCGGATCGACGGGTGCGCCGCCCTTCTTCTTCTTGCGGCGGCGACGCTTCTTCCGCAGCGGCTGGCCGTCGGGGCCGAGTTCGACGGGCGCGTCGGCCGCGGGCTGCTCGGCCGCCGCAGGGGCTGCGGGACCGCCGTTCTTCTCGCGGAAGCGGTCCTGCTTCGCCAGCTTGGCGTCGCGTCCGGCCGCGGCCAGCTTCGCCTTCATGCGGCGCGGATCCATGCCGCGCATCGGGTCGGGCTGCCCCGTCACCGTGCCGGGCGGCGGGCAGTCGTTCGGATCCATCAGCTCCTCGACGGGCACCGCGATCTCGCGGCCGAAGCCCATCGGGTCGTTGGGCGCGGGGTCGAGCCGCACCAGCACGAGCTGCACCAGGATCTTCGAGTCGACCACCGTGCCCGGGCCTTCGGCGGTGCCCACGCGCGTCTTGTTCTTGGGAAGGCGCTTGCGGAGCTCCTCGTAGGTCGCGTCCTCGTAGCGCAGGCAGCACATCAGGCGGCCGCAGCGGCCCGAGATCTTCAGCGGGTCGAGCGTGGCCTTCTGGATCTTGGCCGAGCGCATCGAGATCGGCTTGAGCACCTTCAGGAAGTTCTTGCAGCAGCAGTGCTGGCCGCAGCGCTCGTAGTCGGCCACCAGGCGCGCCTCGTCGCGCGCGCCCACCTGGCGCATCTCGATGCGGCAGTGGTACGCGCGCGCCAGCTCCTGCGCCAGGTCGCGGAAGTCGATGCGCTCGTCCGACAGGTAGTAGACGAGCAGCAGCGACTCGTCGAGCGTGAGCTCGAGGTCGACGATCTTCGCGGGAAACTTGCGCGACGCGGCGATCTCGCGCACGCGGCCGAGCTCGGCGCGCGCCCTGTCGGCGCACGCGGTGGCGCGGTTCAGGTCCTCGACGGTGGCGACGCGCAGGATCTCGCCGTTGGTCTGGAACGGATAGTCGCGGCCGCCCGAATTGTCGATGTAGTCGAGCATCTCGGAGCGCGAGATGCTCTTGCCGCAGCCCGAGTTCGAGCAGGTGGTCGTGAGCATCTCGGCCATCTCGACGGCCCGGAAGGTGCGCACCACCATCTTCGAGCCGCATCCTGGCTTCGCGTCGCCGCGGTACGGGTACTCGCCGACCAGCTTCATGCGCCCGAACTTCACCACGATCGAGGTCGGCGGCTTGAGCCGCGCGTAGATCTCCTCGTCCGTGAGACCGTCGCGGAACTTCGGATCCGCGTCGCGCTCGAACATCGGGAGTGGGAAGATCGACATGGGCCGCTAGTCTAGCGGCACGGCGCGCCGCGCCGCGGCCCACCCGAGATCGTTGAACCAGGCGACCCATCGTCTTCGAGATGGGCACCCGCCGCCTTCGGCCGACGGATCTTGGACGATGGGACCGGCGCTCCGCGCCGCGGCCCACTCGAGATCGTCGTACTGGGCGACCCATCGTCTTCGAGATGGGCACCCGCCGCCTTCGGCGGCGGCGATGTGCCGAGACGACGCGCCGATCTTCCACACACGGCTCCATCGAGGGGCCGGCGATGGGCCGAGGCGACACACCAAACCTCCACACACGGCTCCATCGAGGGGCGGCGACGCACCGTGACGACACCCCGACCCTTCCCCGCCCGAAGGGCGACGACGAACCGCCGCCATGTCGACCGACGCCGTCGGCCAAAGGCCGACGGGTGCCCATCTCGAAGACGATGGGTCGCCGATGTTCCAATCTCGGCACGACGCCGTCGGCCCTTGGCCGACGGATCTTGGA
>JBJTOV010000359.1:0-2702 GCA_046074745.1 Planctomycetota bacterium
TTCGGCTCCACCTGCCGCAGCTCGTCGGCGGTGCCTGGCGCAATCGCCGCGCCCTGCCACGCATCGATCACGCCCTCGTGCATGTACCAGCAGTTGTTGGCGGTGAAGAGCGGCACCTCGATGCCGCATTCCCGCGCGAAGCGCACCAGCGCCGCGAAGTACGCATGGCCGACCTCGGCGTCGAGCGAGCGCCAGTCGTCGTCGAGTCCGACCGCAACCACGGGGCGCGCGCTGCCGTTCGCGTTGCGCGTCGCCTGCAGGTCGATGAAATGCGGCGCCAGGCGGCGCCAGAAACGCGCCACCCGCTCGAGGAACGCGGGGTTCGCCTCGCGCACGCGGTCGCCCGCGTGCTCGGCGATCCACGCCGGCATCCCGCCGCCCGCGAAACTGCCGCCCACGCACGGCCCGATGCGCAGCAGCACCTTCAGGCCCGCCGCGCCCGCAAGCTCCACGGCGCGACGCACCGCGCACGCGCCCTCGAACACGAAGCGGTCGGGCGTCGGCTCGTGCATGAGCCACGGCACCCGCATCGCGACCGCGTTGAAGCCCGCATGGCGCAGGGCGCGCAACTCGGCCTCCCAGCGCGAAGGGTCGACAAGCGTCGGATCGAACGCCGCCGCCACCAGCGCGAGCCGCGTGGACTGGCCGCGGCTTCTTCCGAGAACAAGGCTGCGCGAGTCGAAGGTGACGCTGGGCATGGATTCGGTTCGTCGAAGGGGTCCGCGGGTTCGCGAGAACCCTCGCGCGGACGCAGCCAAGCGCGACTCTCGCACAAACTTGCTGCGCGGGCAAAATGCATGGCATCTTCTCCCGTTCGGACGACGAACGGCGCAGCGCTTCCGACGGCGGTGCGGTACAACCGTCCCTTCTCGGCCGCGCCCAAACCATGCTGGAAGCCCGTTCCTGCCTCCTCCGCCGCGTTTCCGCCGCCATTCTTGGCGGCGCGTTTGTCGTGGCAGTCGGGTGCGAATCCGGGATGGAGCGCATCGACCGACGCACCAACGAGCGCCTGCGCGAAAGCGCCGAGGCTCTTGGCGGTGGCGCGATCTACCCTGAACTTGAATCGAACCGCTACGAAAATGGTTCGTACTTCGCCAAATTCCCAGAAGGCGTTGATCGACCTGGCACGGTCAATCCCCCCGCGAGCGACCTGAAGTACGAGTCCACCACCCCGCGTAAGGAAGACGCCGCCAGCATCGCCGCGCGGTTCGAACGCCTGAAGTCTGGCGACCCCGAGACCCGCATCATCACTTTCGAGGACGCGATCGCGTCCTCGCTCGAGGGCTCCGAGGAGTACCTGTTCGCCGAAGAGGCGTACCTGACCGCCGCGATCCGCCTGCTCATCGAAGAGCACCGCTGGGGCGTGATTCCCACCAACATCTCCTCCGCCAACTTCTCGAGCTCGGGCCAAGGCGGCCGCTTCGACAACGCGCTCGGCCTCGTGAACAGCCTCGGTGTCTCGCAGCGGCTGCCCTACGGCGGCGAGGTGAGCGCTGCGTTCGTGGTCGCGGCCACCGAGCAGCTCGACAACTACCTGTCCGACACCGACACCCAGTCGGCCGACATCGTGATCGAGGCCGCGATCCCCCTGCTGCGTGGCGCGGGCGATGTGGCGCAGGAGAGCCTGATCCAGGCACGCCGCAACCTGGTGTACGCGGCGCGCGAGTTCGAGCAGTTCCGCCGCGACTACTTCTACGACCTCGCCGCCGACTACCTGACGCTGGTCGTCCAGCTGCAGAGCATCGCCAACGGCGTGCGCCAGGTCGAGCGCAGCGCCGCCGTCGAGGCGCGCACCAAGGCGCTGGTCGAGAGCGGCCGCACCGAGCCGTTCCAGGCCGACCTCGCCACGCAGAACACGCTGTTCGCGCTCGACCGCCTGACCAGCCAGCGCGAGGCGTATGTGCTGTCGCTCGACCGCTTCAAGCGCCGCATCGGCATCGACATCGCCGAGAAGGTCGACATCGACCCCGTGCAGTTCAACCTGCCGCCGCCGCTCGTCAATCCGAGCGAGGCGCTCGCCACCGCCTTCCGCTTCCGCCTCGACCTGCAGACCGCCGCCGACCGCGTGGACGACTTCAACCGCCGCGTCGCGGTCGCGCGCAACAACCAGCTCGGCGACCTCGACCTCGTGCTCGCCAACAACCTGCCCACCGATCCGACGAAGGACCGCGAGGGACTGGCGTTCGACCCGGGCTACGACGACTTCTCCGCGCGGCTGGTGTTCGCGATGCCCCTCGACCGCACCAAGGAGGACCTCGAGCTGCGCGAGGCGCAGATCGAGGCCGAACAGGCGATGCGCCGCTTCGAGACCGCGCGCGACGACGCCGCCGTGCAGGTCCGACAGGCCGCGCGCGGCATCGAGCGCTCGCAGTTCAGCCTGGCGATCCAGGAGAAGAATGTGCAGGCCTCGATGAACCGGCAGGCCGCGATCGACGCCGCGCCCGACCGCGCCACGGCGCGCGACCGCACCGAGGCCGTCGACGCCCTCCGCCGCGCGCAGGACGATCTCGCCCGCGCGCGCCGCGACCTGCAGCTCGCGATCCTCCGCTATCTCAACACCTCGGGACAGATGCGCGTCTCTCCCGAAGGCCGCCTGATTCCCCTTCCCGGCATGGATCTCGACCAGAACTCCGGTCCCGGCATCGCGATCGACCAGGGCTGACGACCTCCTGCACCCACCGGACACCACGATGCGACGCACC
>JBJTOV010000360.1:0-3811 GCA_046074745.1 Planctomycetota bacterium
TCAGTTGCAGGGGCGGCTGCAGCTGCAGGCTGAGCTGCCCCTGGGCGCCCTGCAGATTGGAGCGCTGGCCACTCTCGCTGCTGAGGCTGATGGTGCTGGGGCGGCTGAGGTTGAGCTCCAGGACGCCTGGGCCGTTGTTCACCGTTGTGGCCCGGCTGGAGCGCTGCAGGGCTTCCATCGCCACACCTCGGCCGGCCCGCTGCAGCGGCCGCAGGTCGGGGTAGAGCCGCAGCAGCGTGGTGCCGGCATCGGGCTGCCGGGCTTGCTCGCGGCTCGGCAGGGGGGCGATCGGTTGGGGGCTGAGCAGGTTCGCCGCGGCGATGCGCTGCTGCTGCAGGTTGATGGCGTAGATCAGGCCGAGGGTGAGGGCGCCGTAGAGCAGCGTTCCCTGCCAGGTGCTGAACACCTCGATCGAGCCGGGGGTGAACCGTTGCAGCAGGCCGCCACGGCTCGGTCCGCGGCTGCCGCTGCTCTGGGGCGGCAGACGATGCGGCCGCGGATGCGGGCGTGCTGTTCGCCGCGTTCAACATGTCGTCGACGCCAGAGGACTTCGCGCGGCGCGTCGTCGACGAGTTCGCGATGGTCGAGATGCGGACTGCCGAGGGCGCGAGTTCGGCCGACGGCTTGCTGACCGGCTACGCGACGCCCGTGGTCGCCGCGCGGCGGACGCGCGACGACAGGTTCCGCTTTCCGCTCGTGGGCGACATCCGCATCGGCGCGCCCGAACTTCTCGAGGCGCCGCGACGCGAGATCCTCGCCTCGGCCAAGGCGCAATCGGCCGCGATCGCGTGGATCGACGACCCCGCGGTGTGGGCGATCGTCGAGACGAACGGCACCGCGCGTCTCGTGGTCGAGTCGGGCGATGGCCGCGCCGAGGAGATGCTCGTCTCGCGCGCGGCGACCAACGGCAGGCCGTGGACGGGCCTCGGGCGTGCGCTCGCGGCGCGCGGGCTGGTTTCCGCCGAGGACTACACGCTGGCCGATGTGCTGCGCGCATCGCGCGAGAACCCGCAGGCGGCCGAGGAGGCCGCGATGGAGAACGAGCGGCTGGTGTTTTTCCGCGAGGTTCCCGCGGAGAACTTTCCGCCCGCACTCGGGATCCGCGGCGCGCGGCTCTCGGGCGGCTACTCGTGCGCCGCCGATCAATCGGTGTATCCGCCTGGCTCGGTCCTTCTGGTGGTGCGGCGCGCCGCCGACGCGAAGCCCGGCGAACCTGCCGATGCGCGGTTGATGTTCGTGATGGATGCGGGCGGCGCGATCAAGGGTCCGGGCCGCGTGGATCTCTACTTCGGACAGGGAACCGAATCGCTGGCGCGCGCGGGCGCGACGCGCGAGCAGGTGTCGGTGTACCGGCTGGTGAGGCGCGCGCGGTGAGCGGGGGGCGTCGAGGGGCGCTGGCGCTGCGCGTGCTGTTCGTCGTGGTGCTGGGGCTTCAGGTCGCGGTGTGGGTGCGCGCGTCGATGCTGTACCCCGAGCTTCCCGAGCGTATCCCCGTGCATTTCAACGGCGCGGGCGAGCCCGACCGCTGGGTGGCCCGCTCGGCTGCGGCGTGGTTTGGGCTATGCGTGATCCCGCTGGCGCTCGGGGCGTTCGTGGGCGGGATCGCGTGGTGGCTGCCCTCGCTCGTGCGGAGCGCGCCTGCGCTGGTGAATGTGCCGCGGAAGGACGCCTTCCTTCGGCTCTCGCCTTCGGGGCGCCTGTGCGTCGTGCGCCCGGTGCGGCTGCATCTCTTGTGGACCATCGCGGCGGTCGAGACGCTGTTCATCGTGATCCAGGAGGGAACGGCGCGCGTGGCCGCAGGTTCGTGGAGCTCGCTGCCGGTGTGGCCGGTGTTCGCGATCGTTGGGGCGATCGTCGCGCCGATTCCGTGGGTGTATGTCGCGGTGGGAAGGAAGATCGAGAGCGAGGCGCGGTCGGAAGCGGTCGCGGTGGGATCGGGAAGAACCTAGATCGCCCGCCGCCCCGACAGGTGCCTGGCACGTGCCGTGGAGTGCCGGGCAGTGCACGGCACGTGCCAGGCACGGCCCCGCCACGACGGAAACGGCATGGGTCGATCGATTTGCATGCGGGCCTGGCGCAGCGGCGCAGGCGGTTTCGCCAAGTCGGGATGGCACCGCCGCGCGCTGGTCGGGCAGTTGCGTGCGTCCACGGCACATGCCGTCGAGTGCCAGGCAGTGCGCGGCACGTGCCAGGCACCGATCGGGGGTGTGGGAGAGGCACCGCCGCGGACACGCTCCGGCGATCCGGGATCTCCCTCCCTTCCGCTCTCCTACTCCGCTCTCCCACACCGCTCGCCTACTCCTCTCGCCGCGCTACCCGTGCCTCCGCACGCGCGTCGAGCGCAGCGCGTTGCCCGCCTCGGCGTTCGCTCCCGTGAACGCCTCCGCCTCGGGGTCCCAAGTCAGTTGCCTGCCCACCTCGTAACCGATCACGCACAGCTGGCACACCGTCGCCGTCCGATGGCCCGTCTCGGCCGTGCAGATCGGATCGCGTTCCTCGCGGATCGACCGCAGGAAATCGTCGATGTGCGAGCGGTTGCGCGGCAGCCGCAGCTCGTTGCCCGTCGGCTCCGCCAGCAGTTCGGGCGCATCGGGCGCCGCGCGGTCCTCGCCGCGGTAGGCGCGCAGGTGGCCGCGCGAGACCTCGATCGTGCCGTCCGTTCCGATGAAGGTGCAGTCGGTCGGCCCGCCATGCACCATCTCGACGCCGTTCGCGTACACGAATCGCAGCCCCGACTTCGCTCCATCCGCAGGCGGAATCACCTCCCGCGGACCGCTCGCGTCCATGTCCATCGCCCATTGCGCGATGTCGAAGTGATGGGCGCCCATGTCGGCGAGTCCGCCGTTGCAATACTCGCGGTAGTGCCGCCACGCAGGGTAGCGGTCGTGCACGCCGATCGGGCACAGCACGCTCGAGAACGGCCGCATCGGCGCTTGTCCGAGCCATCCGTCCCAGTCGATGCCCTCGGGCAGCGGTTCCTCGGGGAGATCGCAGGGCTTCGGAGGCTCGCCCACGCCGATCGTGATGCGCTTGAGCGTTCCGATTCGCCCGTTCCGCACGGCTTCGGCGGCGCGCACGAACATGTGCCCGTACTCCGAGCGCTGCTGCGAACCCGTCTGGAACCGGATGCCGCCCGCCTTCGCGGCCGCGGCGATCGCGCGGCCCTCGGCGATCGACAGCGAGAGCGGCTTCTCGCAATACACATGCTTGCCCGAAAGCGACGCCGCGATGGCGGGCTCGGCATGCCAGTGGTCGGGCGTGGTCACGATCACGCCGTCGAGCGAGCCGCAGTGCACCACTTCGCGCCAGTCGGCGACCTGCCTGCACACATCGGCCTTGCGCCGCTCGTTCACGCGGCGCACGCCCTCCTTCGCACGCGCGTCGACCACATCGCACACCGAGACGATCTCGACGCTTTCGTCGTCGAGGAACATGTTGTAGATCTCCCGCGCGCGAATGCCCCATCCGACCACGCCGAACTGCAGTCGCGCGTTCGCGCTCGGGCGGCGCACGCGCGTGGTCCTCGGCAGCGGGGCGGCGGCGCCGAGAATCGGTGCAGCGGCGAGGGTTGAGGCAGCGAGGGTCGAGGCTGCAAGGGTCGAGGCTGCAAGGGTCGAGGCTGCACGCATGAAGTCGCGGCGCGTTGGAATGGAATCCATGCGCGCAGCGTGACGCGTCCGGGCGCTGTCCGCAAGGCGGAGCGTGGCAATCCCGCGAGATACCGCCTTCGGGCGTCCATCACGCCAGAACATGCAAGCCTCTGCGATCACGCCCTCCACGCCCTCCACTCCCTCGACGCCTTGACCAACCG
>JBJTOV010000361.1:0-10287 GCA_046074745.1 Planctomycetota bacterium
GCCCTTCGGCCACGACTTGCGTGGAGCCGCGCCGTTTGACGCGGATGTCGCTGCGTAGCAAGCCTCTGCAAATGCACGACTTCTGACCCATTTCTGGGGTGGATGCCCCCTAACGCGGGCGGGGTGTTTGCCGCATGCTTCTCCGTCCCCTCGTCCGGGGGCGCATGGCATGAGGCAGAGACCACAAGACTCCACATCGGCGCTTGCCGCGCTGATCACGGGCAACCACCGCTGCGTCGCGCGACGGGGCGGGCCCGCTGTCCCCGCGATGCCGCCCGCAGAGGGCGGCGCCGCGGTTGGTAGGCCGTTCGCGCTCCTCTGGCAGTGCGAGTCGATCGACTTCCCGATGGGCGCGCTCTTCGACCAGCCGCGACAGGACCTCTATGTGGTGCGCGTGCTGCGCGCCGCGCCGCTCGGCAGGGCCGCGGCATCGGTGGCGGGCGTTCCGCCGTCGCCCATTCCCTCCGACATCGTCGACATCGAGGCCATCGGTGCGCGCGAAGCCGTGGCGGCCGTCGAGTTCGGCCTCGGCGAGTTCGGCATCCCGCTGGTCGTCGTGCTCGCCGAGATCGGCGAGCGCTTCACCCGCTCCGAGTTCGCATGGAAGCAGTCGGAGGCGCTCGCCTTCGACGCGATGGGCGAGCTCCTGCGCAACAGCGAGCGTTCGGCGGTTGCCGTGCGTGGAGGCGGCCTGCGCGTGGTCGGCGCCATCGTCGACCGCGCCGAGCAGCGCATCCACTGGCTGGGCGAGCACCCCGAGCAATCGCGGATGCTCGGCATGCCGCCGCGTCCGTGACGGCAGGGCGCCGCGTCGGGGACGGCACGCCGCCGCCTGCGGGACGGCATTCCGCCGCGTCCGTGACGGCATGCCGCCGCGTCAGGGACGGCACGCCGCCGCCTGCGTGACGGCATTCCGCCGCGTCAGGGACGGCAGGTCGCCGACCGCGGCCGTCGAGCACCCGCATGCGGGTCAGTACAGTGCGCGCATGTCGACCGCGACCGATGGCGGGCATTCCCGCGACCAACCTCTCGCTCTACCGCGCCATCCGCTTCCGCGTGGGCGACCCCGCGGCCCTGGTGCTCCTGCCGCGTGCGGGTGGCGGCGCCGAACGCCTGCTGATCATCCGCGACATCGAGATGGAGCGCGCCCGGCGCCACGCGCGCGCCGACCGCGTGCAGTGCCCGGCCGACTTCGAGCCCGAGGGCGGCCTCTCGGGCGATCGCGAGACTGCGACCGCGCAGTCGGTGGCCGAGTGCCTGCGCCGCGCGGGCGTGACCCGTGCACGCGCCGACCGCTCGCTGCCCCTGATCTTCGCGCACTTCATCGCGAAGGCGGGCATCGCGCTCGAGTGCGATGTCGACATGGGCGTGCTCGAGCGCCGCGCGAAGGACGCCGAGGAGCTGGCCGCCCTGCGCGAGGCGCAGCGTGCCACCGAGTCGGCCATGGAGCGTGCGTGCCGCACCGTGGCGCGCGCGCACGCCGCCGCCGACGGAACCCTTCACCACGACGGGGCGCCCCTGACCTCGGAGCGCCTGCGCGCGATCATCGATGTGCACCTTCTGCAGGCGGGCTTCGACAACCCCGAGCCCATCGTGGCCTGCGGCCCGCAGGGCGCCGACTGCCACGACCACGGCCACGGAGCGCTGCGGACGGGTGAACCCGTGATCGTCGACATCTTTCCGCGCAGCAAGGCAAGCATGTACAACGGCGACATGACGCGCACGGTGGTGCACGGCACGCCGTCGCCCGAACTCGTGCGCATGCACGCGGCGGTGGCCGAGGCGAAGCGCGACGCCATCGCCGCCGTGCGTCCGGGAGTCACGGGCCAGTCGGTGCACGAGGCGACGCTCGCGGCGCTGCTGCGCCACGGCTACCGCGCGGGCCAGCCCACGGAGCCAAAGGTCGCGGTGATCAGCCACGGCACGGGCCACGGCATCGGGCTCGAGGTGCACGAGCCGCCGCTCCTTGCGATGAAGGGGCCTGCGCTCGTCGCGGGCGATGTGCTGACGGTCGAGCCCGGGCTCTACGCGCTCGGAATCGGCGGCGTGCGCATCGAGGACATGGTGGCCGTCACGGCGGACGGCTGCGAGAACTTCAACACGATGTACGAGGGGCTTGACTGGCGGTAGGGGCTCGACCGGCGGTGCGTGCTCGACCCGCAGTAGGAGTTCGACCGGAGGTCGAGGCTCGACCGACGATCACCGCCCGTCCGGGCGCGCACTCACGCGTCACTCGTCGCCCATGCCGTCGTCGCCGCCCTCGGGCCGCGCTTCGCCCGTCCGTATGCGCACGGCGGCGCGCGGTGGCGCGGTCACGCCTTTCACATAGTGCCGCGCGGCGTCCTTGCACGCCTGCGCCAGCACCTGGTGCAGCTTCTCATGGTCGGGCATCGCGTCGAGGCGTTCGAGCAGCGCGTCGACGAGCTTGGCAGGCTCCATGCCCGTGTCGAGGGTCTCGATGGCGGCATCGCCGAGCTGTTCGCCCGCGTCGATGAACCACGCGAGGTCGGGCTTGTCCCACTTGCGCGGGGGATCGATCCGCGTGCGGATGGTCACCTGGCCGATCGCGACCACGGGGCACAGCCCAAGTTGCGTCTTCGGCTCGCGGCAGAGCACCACCGCGGGGATCTCGCGTTCGAGGCACAGGAGCCGCAAGCGGCGTGCGTCGGCGCCGACCAGCGGCGGCTCGACCAGATAGCAGACGGGCTGGATCGCGTTGTCCTCGGGAAGCGACTCGCCGAGCACCACGACCTTCTTCGCATCGAACGCCTGCTGCATGCGCTGGCGTCGCGCCTCCTGGAGCGGAAGCGCGATGCGCGCCATCAGATCGAAATCGGCCGCGGCGCGCGCCATGTCGAGCGCGCGCACGCACAGGCGCTCCGCCTCGAACCAGTGGTTCCGGCGAAGGGCCTGCTCGGCCTTCGTCATGAGCGCGTTGACGGAAGCGGTCTTCATCGTGGGCATGACTGTACTCAGGCGGCCTTCGCCGCGGCTTCGCCCGCCAGCGCGGCCAGGGTCGATGCGAAGACCTTGCTTGTCGCAGGAAACTCGTACAGCAGGCAGTCGGAGACGGCGGTGGCGTCCTGGGCCACCATCGAGTCGCGAAGGGTGCGCAGCTGGCGGTCGAGCGCGGTGAGCGCGCCGTCGAGATCGATGCCCTTGGCGCGGATCTCGTCGCGGGTGACCACGCCGAGCTCGAGCCCGCGGGCGACCGCGGTCTGCACCGAGCCCCAGATGGCGAGCGCCTCGAGCAGGCGGTCGAAGCCCGAGCGCACCTGGTTCGCCTGCATCAGCTTGGCGGCGGCGCGCTGGATCTCCTCGGCGTTCAGCACGGCCTCGGCGGCGTGCGCGAAGGTGTCGCGCAGCAGCTCTGCGGGGTGGGCGGTGGTCATGCGCACCTCTCCCGCGGGGCGGGCGGTGTACTGGCCGCTCGACAGGTCTTCCTCGCTCCACGCGACGCCGTCGACGAACACCTCGACGATCAGGCGGCCGTTGCTGGTCACCAGTTCGGAGGCGGCGGTGAGGGCGCCCGCCACGGTGTCGGCGCGCAGGGAGGTCTCGCAGTCGTCGAGCAGGATTCGCATGGGGCCTTTCGGCGGCCGCCTTGGGGCAGCGCGCGGGATCCTATCGACCGCCCATCGGGGGCCGTTGAGCCAAAGGTTCGGTTTATGCGGCCTTTGCGGGCGGGGCGGGCGGTGACCCTACGGATGGCCGTGGAGGAGCCGCGGCGGGCCTGGGTGCGGGCGGAGGGCGTCGGGGGACGCCCTCGCAGCGTGCGCGATCCAGAGGGCAAGCGGACCTTCGGGCGGGCGCGGGGGCGGTGTGCGAGGTGATCAGGCGCGTCGCCGACGCGGGTTGCCAACGCGTGGCTCTCGGCGAGCTCGACCGCTGGCCGAACCCACCCCGACGCCGAAACTCGGTTTGACTTACGGGCGGCTGCCGACAGGCGGCTGCCACATGGCGGGCACCGAGCGCTTGTCGTCGGGCCGATGGCGCTCGAGGGCGCGGCCGTGGATGCCTTCCGCGCTCGCGGACAGGCAGTCGCACAGGTGGTGGAGTTCGGCGACCTCGGCGTACTGCGCGCGCAGCTCCTCGATGCGCGCGGCCATCGAAGTGCCCCCCGCGTCGATGAACAGGCGGCGGAAGGCGGTGCGCACGGCCTCGATCGCCTCGGCCGAGGCCCCGCGCCGCGTCATCTGGATGTGGTTGTGGCCGCGGACGCGCGCGGGCGATCCCTCGGCGATCAGGTAGGGCGGCACATCCTTCGACACGCGCGCAAGGCCACCGACGAGCGCGCAGGTTCCGATCGAGACGAAGTGATGGAACGCCGCGCCGCCGCCGATGGTGGCCGCGTCGCCCACGCGCACATGGCCGGCGAGCAGGACCGCGTTCGCGATGGTGATGTCGTTGCCGAGCACGCAGTCGTGCGCGATGTGCACGCCGATCATCAGCAGGTTGCCGTTGCCGATGCGGGTGACGCCGCCGCCCGTGCCCGTGCCGCGGTGAATGGTCACCTGCTCGCGGATGTGGTTGCGGTCGCCGATCTCGCACCAGGTCTCTTCGCCGCGGTACTTGCGGTCCTGCGGGGTGCCTCCGACCGTGGAGAACGGGTAGAGCACGCAGTCGGAGCCGATCCGCGTGTGGCTCTCGATGACGACATGGTTGCGCAGCAGGGTTCGCGCGCCGATCGTCACCTTCGGGCCGACCACGCACCACGGGCCGATGACCGCATCGGCCGCGATCTCGGCGGTCGGGTCGATGTGGGCGGTGGGGTGGATCGAGGCCATGCGTGGCGGCGTGCTCTGAGGCTGAGGAACGGATTTCGGCAGGAAGGCTTGCGGCGGTTTGAAAAGCGCCGCGGGGGTGCGGTCACTCGATGTCGGGGTCGACCATCATGAAGCGCAGTTCGGCCTCGGCCGCGGTCTTGTCGCCCACGATGGCGCGGCACTTCAGGTGCCCCGTGCGAGCGGTGGCGCGGATGTTCTCCGCTTCGAGCACCACCTGGTCGCCGGGTACGACGGGCTTGCGGAGCTTGACGCGGTCGATCGACAGGAGCACCGCGATCTTGCCCGTGTGCTCGAGCACATTGGCGAGCAGCAGGCCGCCGAGCTGCGCCATCGCCTCGACGAGCAGCACGCCCGGCATGATCGGGGTTCCGGGGTAGTGCCCCTGGAAGAACGGCTCGTTGATGGTCACATTCTTGATGCCCACGGCGCGCTTCGAGCCGTCGACCTCGACCACGCGGTCGACGAGCAGCATGGGATAGCGGTGCGGCATCAGCTTCTGGATGGCGCGGATGTCCATCACCTTGCCGTCGACGACCGTGCGGCGCAGGTCGGCGGCCAGCATCTGCTCGCGGACGCGCATGGCCAGCTTGCGGTTCAGGCCGTGGCCCGAGCGCACCGCCAGGATGCGGCCCTGGATCGGGGCGCCGATCATCGACAGGTCGCCGATCACATCGAGCACCTTGTGGCGCACGGGCTCGTCGTCGAACCGGTAGGCGTTGTCGATCGGACGGCCATCGTCGCCGATGACCAGGATGTCGCGCGGGGTGAGGTGCTTGCACAGGCCCGCGGCCTGCAGCTGCTCGGCCTCCTCGCGCAGCGCGAAGGTGCGCGCGGGCGCGATGTCGGCCAGGTAGTCGCCCTCGGCGATGTTGTACGAGAAGGTCTGGTGGCGGATCCGGTCGCCCTTCGCGCCGTAGTCGAGGTCGTAGACCACGCGCATGCCTTCGGCCTCGAAGGGCATGGCGGCGATCATGCCGTCGGGCTCCTCGATCACGATCGGATCGCGGATCTTGAACACCTTTCGCTGGGCGTCCTGCTCGACGATGCCCGCCTCGAGGATCGGCTCGGCGAAGAGCGCGGCCGAACCGTCGCCGCAGGGGAGCTCGGGGCCGCTGATCTCGATGGTCGCGTTGTCGATGCGCAGGCCCGCGATGGCCGACAGGCAGTGCTCGACCGTGTCGATGGTGACATCGCCCATCTTGAGCACGGTGCGCCGCGGGCGCGGCACCACATGGTCGGCGGTGGCGGGGATGCGCAGCGGGGGGTTGAGGTCGGTGCGCACGAACGCCACGCCGCTGTTCGGGGGCGCGGGCTGGATGACCACGGTCGCTTCGATTCCGAGCATCAGGCCCTTGCCGCGCACGGTGACCGGGCGCGCGAGGGTGCGCTGCTTCTGCTGGACGACCAGCATGGCGCCCCCGCGCTCAAGGAGCGCCGAGGCGGGGTCGCGGGAGGCCGAGACGCTCAGGGCGCCTTCGGCAGATCGAGCAGATGACGAAGCTGGCGATGCCACTCGGGGAGTTTACGGACGAGCGCCATCTCCCGCAAAGCCGCGCGCAGCTCCTGGGCGGGCATTCCGCCCCAAGTGGCGCCGTCGGGCACATCGGACATCACGCCCGAGCGGGCGGCCAGGCTGACGCCGCGTCCGATCACAAGGTGGTCGGCGATGCCTGAGCCGCCGCCGATGCGGGTTCCGTCGCCGATCTTGGTGCTGCCGGCCACGCCGCTCAGGCCGCTGATGACCACGCAGCGCCCGATCTCGACATTGTGTCCGATCTGGCAGAGGTTGTCGATCTTGGTGCCCGCGCCGATGCGGGTGGCGCCGAACTTGCCGCGGTCGACGCACGAGTTCGCGCCGATCTCGACATCGTCCTCGACGACCACCGTCCCGAGGTGCGGCACCTTGGCGATGCCGCGTCCGTCGGCGGTGGCGCGGTAGCCGAAGCCGTCGGTGCCGATGGCGACGCCAGAGGCGAGGATCACGCGGCGGCCGACCGTGCAGCGCTCGCGCACCACGACATTCGCGTGCAGCACCGAGTCGTCGCCCACCGCGGCGTCGCGGTAGACGCGCACGCCGTCGAAGAGCGCCGCGCGCGCGCCGATCCGCGCGCCTGCGGCCACCGACACATGCGCGCCGATGCGAGCTCCTTCCCCGACCGTCGCGGCGGGGTGGATGCGCGCGGTCGGGTCGATGCCGATGGGCGGCAGCTCCTCGGGCTCGGCGAAGCACTCGAGGATGGCGATCATGGCGTGGTCGGCGCTCTTCACCCGCAGGATCGGGCGCGCGGCGGCTGCGTCAGAGAGCGCGACATCGGAAGACACCACCGCGGCCAGCGCCTTGCTCGACTCGAGAAGGCGCGCGTACTTGCCGCCGCCCACGAAGGTGAGCTGCGCGGGCCCCGCGCGGTCGACGGTCTCGAGGCCCTCGACCACCCGCGCGCGGGCCGCCTCGAGCGTGTAGCCCGCGGGGAGCTCGATCGCCGCCCCGACGAGGTCGGCGATGCCGCCGAGCGTGAGTGGCGCCGGCGCGGCGTCAGCCACCCGAGCCGCCCTTCCATTCGCCGTTCATCATGCCGACGAGCTTCTCGGTGACATCCGACTTCGGCGTCGCGAAGATGAACTTGCGCATCGAGATCTGGCTGAGCGTGCGCTGCGCGCTGGTCGGGTCCATCTCGGGAAGCGAGTCGTTGAGCAGGATGTAGTCGAGGCCCTCGCGCTCGGCGAGCCGCCGCGCGGCGTCCTTGATGGCGAAGTAGGTTTCGCGCAGCGCGCGGGCCTTTTCGGCCTCGACCTTGGCGGCCGCGAACTTCTGGAGCGCGGTGAATTCTCCTGCGGCCGCCTGCAGCTTCTGAATGGCCGCGACCTGGGCCTCGCTGCCCGCGCCGAAGCTCTCGAGCTCTGCCTCGAGGTCCTTGAGCTGCGACTCGGAGGCCTTGAGCTTCGTCTCGAGGTCGGCGCTCATGGCCTTCGCCTTCGCGAGCAGGTCGGCGTAGCTCGACAGCGAGTTGAAGGCCTTCTCGAGGTCGACGGTCGCGACGCGCGAGGGCGCCGCGTCCTGCGCCGCGGGGCGCATGGCCCAGCCGGCGAGAGCGGCGAGGAAGGCGATGGCCACGACGAGGTCGAGGCGGAGCGAGCGTGCGGGGGCGGGCGGTTCGGTGGTGCGCTGCATGGTGTGCCCGGGGCGGGTTCAGCGGTTCGGCGCGGCGGCCGCGGGTGCCGCGATGCGCGCGTTGTTGATCTGGACGATGAGCTTCTCGGTGACATCGATGGTGCGCGCGGCGTGCAGGATGCGCAGCTGCGAGATCTGCGACTGGGCCTGCGCCTCGAGCGGGGGAAGGTCCTTGTCGCGCCTGGTGCGAACCTCGACGCGCGAGTCGTCCACGACGATCAGGTCGTACTTCTCGTTCTCGGCGAGCTTCTTCGCGCCGTCGCGGACCGCGCGGTACACGGCCTGCCACTTCAGGCTCTTCTCGCGGTCGAGCTCGAGCTGCTTCATGGTGCCGAACTGCTCGAGCTGCAGCTGCTTCAGCCGCGCGTCATCGATGCGGGCGCTCTTCGCGGGGCCGTCGCCCATCGCCTCGATCTCCTTCACCAGCGTCTCGAGCTCGGCGCGGCGCTGCGCGACCTCCTGCGAGAAGCGGCTCTCGAGCGACCGCAGCTTCACATCCCACTCGGCGCTCTCGGACAGGCGGTCGAACACGGTCGCCATGTCGACCACGCCGATGGCGGTGGGCGGCGCGAAGAACGAGTAGGGGCGGCGGGCCTCGGCGGTTCCCGCCAGGAAGGCGGTGGCCGCGATGGCGGCGCCAAGCATGCATGCGGCGATCGTCGGACGGTTCATCGGTGTTTCCTGTGCGCCCGGCGAAGGGCGGGGCGGATTGTACGGACGGCGCGCGGGCGCGTCGGCATTCCCGCGGGAGGTTCCCGCGGCGCTCAGAACGGAATCTCCGCCGAGAAGCTGAACACCTGCGTCTCGTCGGTGTCCTCCTTCGCGATCGGGACCGCGAAGTCGAACGCGAGCGGGGTCGGGCCGAACATGGGGATGTAGAGGCGGATGCCGAGGCCGACCGACGCGCGGTACTCGTCGAAGCCGACATCGTCGAGCACGGTGCCCGAGTCGATGAACGCCACGCCGCTGAAGGCGTTCTGCATGATGGGCTGCTCGTACTGCAGGCCGAGGAAGAACAGCCAGTTGCCGCCGATCGGCTCGTTCGGCGCGGGCAGCGTCGGGTCGACGGCGCCCGTGGCCTTCGGGCTGATGGTGCGGAAGTCGAAGCCGCGGAAGGTGCGGCCGCCGAGGTAGAGGCGCTCGTAGGTGGGCGCGTCGCCGCCGAAGATGTAGGCGGCGTCGGCCGAGAGCTTGAGCACCGAGCGCCGCCCGAGGAAGTCCTCCGACACGGTGAAGAACTGGGTGTAGCCGCCTCGGACAAGGCTGAACGACTCGATGTCGCCCGAGAGGGGCTGATACTGCGTGGCGCTGAGCTCGATGGCCGAGCCGCGGCTCGGTCGGAACGGGCGGTCGACATCGGTGCGCTTCACGAAGAAGCCGAGGTTGGCGTACGACGAGGGGCCGCGGTCGTCGTAGACCTCGATCGCCGCGTCGGGCTCGAAGTTCGTGAGCTCGACCCACTGGGCCGCGGCGGTGACGCCGACCGACCAGAAGTCGCCGAGGCGCCGCGACAGCGTGAACGGCACGCTCGTGCGGTCCTCGTCGAAGTCCTCGTAGATCCGGTGGCGGTAGAAGGGGGCCACGCGGAACGAGTAGTCGCTCTCGAGGAGGTGCGGCTCCGTGAAGTCGAGGCTGAAGTTCGAGATCTCGTTGCCCGGCGCGATCGACGCGCGGAACTGCTGCCCCGCGCCGCGGAACGCGCGGCCCGCGATCATCTCGTCGATCGACTCGGGCGGATCGTCGATGTCGAAGTTGCGCTGGGTCACGCTGAACTCGCCGAAGATGCCCGAGTCGGTGCCGAGGCCGACGCCGAAGTTCACGCTGCCCGTGTTGCGCTCCTTGACCTCGACGAGGATGTCGCGCACCTCGCTGCGCACGAGATCCTTCCGCGCCGCCGCGGTGGCGGGATCGGCGGGCGCGCCTGGGGCGGCATCGGCCGAGTCGGTCGCGGCGGGCGTATCGAGCGCGTCCTGCTCGGACGCCACGGGACGCTGCACGGTGATGCGCACTTCGTTGAAGAGCTGCGTCGCGCGGATGCGCTCCTCGGCCACCTCGAGCTCGCGCGCGTCGAGCACGCGGCCGGGCTGCATGCGCACCTGCCGGCGCACGATCTTGTCCTTGGTCAGGAAGTTGCCTTGGATCGTGATCAGGCCCGCGACCGTGCGGCGGTTCTCGCGGATTCGCAGCACGAGGTCGACCTCGGGCTGGTCGCCCACGCGGACCGTGCGGTCGCTGATCTCGACATCGGCGTGGCCGAGCAGCAGGTACGCGTCGCGGACGCTCGCGATCGAGCGGTCGATCTTGTTGCGCGTGTAGAGGTCGCCGGGGTGG
>JBJTOV010000362.1:0-7040 GCA_046074745.1 Planctomycetota bacterium
CGCTTCGCCTTCGCGTCCGCACGGAAGTTGACGAACTCGACCGCCAGCGCGAAGCCCATCGCGAAGTAGATGTAGCCCTTCGAGACGTGGGTCCCGAAGCCGTCGACCACGAGCATCACGCCGATCAGCAGCAGGAAGGAGAGCGCCAGCACCTTCACCGAGCGGCGGTTCTCCACGAAGTTCGAGATCGGCTCGGCCGCGAACATCATGACCCCGACCGACGCGAGCACCGCGGCGATCATCGTGGGCAGGTGATCGGACATGCCGACGGCGGTGATCACGCTGTCGAGCGAGAAGACGAGATCCATGAACATGATCTGCGCGATCACGCTCGCGACCGTCACCTTCCTCGGGCGCACGTCGCGCTGCGGACCCGCGCTCACGTGGTGGATCTCCTTCACGCTCTTGAACATGAGGACGAGGCCGCCGCCGATCAGGATCAGGTCGCGCCACGAGAACTCGAGCAGCTTCGACCCGACCGTCATGCTGAAGACGGTGCCCGTCAGGTTGCGCACCCAGTCGATCGCCATCAGCAGCGCGATGCGCATCAGCATGGCCGCGATCAGGCCCACGCGGCGCGCCAGCCGCTGCTTCTCGGGCGGAAGCCGCGCCGAAAGCACCGCGATGAACACCACATTGTCGACGCCGAGCACGATCTCGAGCGCGGTCAGGGTGATCAGCGCGACCAGGTTTTCGGGCGAGAAGATGCCGAGGATCGCTTCCACGCGGCGCAGCGTAGCGGAAGCAAAAACACGCGAGGCCCCGTGAGGGGCCCCGCGGTTTCGCTTTGCGTCAGGCTCGGGGCGATCAGCCCCACGCGCTCAGGAGCGCCGCCAGGTCGGCCGCGTCGATCGTGCCGCTGCCGTCGAGGTCGGCCGCACAGGTGCCCGTGCACGGGCCCCACGCGCCCAGCAGGCCCGCAAGGTCGGCGGCGTCGACGACGCCGTTGCAGTCGAGGTCGGCGGGCTCGCACGGCGGCGCGCAGGGCGTGTCGCCGGTCGTCGGCACGATCTTGAAGATCTCGCCGCTGTTCGCGGCGCTGCCCTGGTCGACGATGTACATCTCGCCGTTCGCATCCTGGCCGAACGACACGATCGAGCTCACCGCGAAGCCGTCGATCGACGGGGTGATCTGCGTGTTGCGCACCGTGAACTCGGTCTGCGTGTTGGTGTTGCTGTCGTAGCGGAAGCTCCACACATTGTTGTTCACATAGTCGGCGTAGAAGTAGGTGCCCTGCAGGCCGGAGATGGCGCAGCCGCGGTACACATAGCCGCCCGTGATCGAGAAGCCGCCCGAAGTTCCCGACACATGGGTGTAGGTGCGGATCGGGGCGGTGAGCGACGGCGAGCCGAAGGTGCAGCCGGTGAGCCCGGTGTTCGCGTTGCCCTCGGTGCAGCGCCAGCCGTAGTTGCGGCCTGCGCCCGAGCCCGCCTTCTGGAAGTTCACTTCCTCGACGGCGTTCTGGCCGACATCGGCGATCCAGAGATCGCCCGACTGGCGGTCGAACGAGCAGCGCCACGGGTTGCGCAGGCCGTAGGCCCAGATCTCGTCGTCGCCCGTGACGCCGAGGAACGGGTTGCCCTTGGGAATCGTGTAGTACGGAGAAACGCCACCCACGGTCGGGCGGATGCGCAGCATCTTGCCGAGCCGCATGTTGGTGATGGTCTGCGCGCGGTTGCTCGGGTCGTTGGCCGAACCGCCGTCACCGACCGCGACATACAGGTTGCCGTCGGGGCCGAAGTCGATCCAGCCGCCGTTGTGGTTGGTGAACGGATCGCTCCACTGCATCATGATCACGCCACTGGCGGCGTCGGCCACATTGGGGTTCGCTGCGGAGACGGTGTAGCGCGCGAGCACATTGTTCGGCGTCGCGTTCGTGTAGTACACATAGAACTGGCCGTTGGTCGCGTAGTCGGGGTCGAACGCCATGCCCAGCAGGCCGCGCTCGTCGCTCGCCGAGGAGGTGGCCGACACGGTGATCGACAGGAAGTTCGTCGGCAGCAGCGTGTTGGTGGTGAGGTCGAAGATGCGGATCTGGCCGAGCTTCTGCACGATGAACAGGCGCGAGGTGTCGCCCGGGGCGTGCGTCACATAGACGGGCCAGTTCAGGCCGCCCACGATGCGGTCGGTGCGAACGCCGATGTTCTGCGCGGCGGCGGTGGACGAGATGCCGACGGCGGCAAGGGCGAAGGTGGCGGCAAGCGCGAGGTGCTTCAGCATGGGGGTCTCTCTGCGACGGACGGCCGCACGCGCGGCGGGGACGGGCCAACGCCCGGGCGGTGGCCCGGGTGCGGCGATTATTCGGAAGATAGACCGATTCCGACTCGGGTCCACGCCGCGATTCTCAGGAATCGGCGATTCGGGGGCCGCGCGCGAGTGCGAGCGCGAAAGCGGGCCGCGGCCGGGCGGATCGGAGGCGTGGCGTGGTCCGAAAACGGGCGCGAACCGCGGTCAGTCGACGGCGGTCGGGAACGGAGATGACGCCTGCAGAAGGGCTTCGAGCCTGCCTGCCACGGCGGCGTAAGCGGCCGTCGCGTCGGTCACCCGCTGCGCCGAGGCCGCGTCGCCCGCGCGGGCGTCCTCGATCGCCTCGCGCAGCAAGGGCCATGCGCTGGTCGCGTAGCCCGAGCTCCGGTCGGACGCCGCGTAGAGGTTTCGGAACCACGGTCGGCCAGGCAGGCCTTCGGCGCGCATCCACAGCGCTGCGAGCTCGCGCATGCCCTTCGCGCGCACCGCGTCCATCGGCCGCGCATCGAAGGCCCCTGCCGCAGGCTGCATGCGGTCGAACGCGTCGGCGAGCGCTTCGATCGCGAGCGACTCGGCGGGAACCCCCTTCTCCCGCGCGAGCGCGGCGAGCGCGCGCGCCTGCTTCGCCGCATCGGCAACCAGCGACGCGGCCGACGCGTGCGCCGCGTCGGCGCGCGCGAACTCGGCGGCCATCGCGCTTGCGATGCCCGTCACCAGCCGCGCCGCCGCGTAGTCGTCGCCCACGATCGAGCGGTACCACGCCACGGTGTCGTAGTTCGAGTGGTACGCGGTGCCCTCGCTGCCGCCCGCGGAGAGCGACACCGACGGCACGCCCGCGTGGCACCAGAAGCCCACATGGTCGCTGCCACCGCCAAGGTCGCCGAACGACGGCGCGCCCTCGGGCGACTTGCTCCAGATGTCGCGCGCAACGCCTTCGCCACGCACGCCAGGCGCGGCGGCCAGCGCGCGCTCGGCGGCCGCGCGCAGCGTGGGCGACACGCCTGCGCCCGGCTTCAGGCCCATCGCCGCCATGTCGAGGTTGATGTAGGCGACCGCGCGCGACGCGAGCGCCGCCGCGTCGCGCTCGACGAACTCGACCGAACCGAAGATGCCGTACTCCTCGGCGCCCCACGCGCAGAAGACGAGCGTGCGGTCGGCGCGCTCGCCCGCGCGGGCAAGCGTCGCGAAGTTGCGCGCGCTCTCCATGGTGCAGATCGTGCCCGCGAGCGGATCGGCCGCGCCGAAGCACCACGCGTCGTGGTGCGAGCCGACCAGAACCTCCTCGTCGGGCCGCGTGGCGCCGCGCAGGCGCGCGATCACATTCGCCGTGCGCGTCACCTCGCGCACCTGCTCGACCTCCATGCGCAGGCGCAGATCGGCGTCCTCGAGCGCGTAGGCGCACGGCAGGCCGCCCTTCCAGTCGTCGGGCGCGGCGCGGCCCTTCATGCGCGACAGGATCTCGCGCGCGGCGCCGTAGCCGATCGGCTGCACGGGAATGCGCGGCAGCGCGACCTGCGCGGGATCGAGCCGCGCCGCGTCGCGCGTGGCCTCGACGAAGGGCGTGAGCGGGTCGCCGATGTAGGGCAGCGTGACCAGCGAGCCGCGCTGCACGCAGTCGGGGTTCGCCCAGCCGCCGCCGTCGGGCCAGGTCTTGCCGCGGGTGGTGCCCGAGTCGGCGGGGTCGGTGAAGATCACCAGCCCGACGCAGCCCGCGGCCTCGGCGAACTTCGCCTTGTAGCCGCGGAAGTTCCCGCCGTAGCGGGCGAGCGCGATCTTGCCGCGCGGGTCGATGCCGAGCTCGGCCAGGCGCTCGAAATCCTGCGTGCGTCCGTAGTTCACATACACGACGCCCGCTTCGGCGCTGCCCGAGCCGCTCCACGCGTTCCACGCGATGTCGAGGTCGGGGTGCGCGGTGGCGGGGTCGACCGCCAGGTTCGGCTCGGTGACCGCGAGCGCCATCACGCCGCGGCGCGCGCCCTGCTGCGGCACCTGCGCGCCGAGCTCGACGCCCACGATCTCGAGCTTCGCGCGCACGGGCCGTGCGAGCAGCGGAAAGAACTCCTGAACCTCGACCGACCAGCCGTCGATGCCTTCGCCGATCGCGCGAAATTCCGCCGCGAGGCGCTCGATGGTGCGCGCGTCGCCCGGCGTGCCCGCGACATGCGGCTCCGAGGCGAGCAGCGCGTGGATGCGCGCGAGCTCGGCGGCGTCGGGCATGCGCGCGACCTTGGCGGCGTCGACCGAGGTCGCGGGCGCCGGCGCGGGCGATGGCGCAGGCGACGAAGTCAGGAGAAGCGTGGCGGCGATCGAAATCAGCATGTCAGTGCTCGAGGTAGTCGAGGTCGCGGTGGAAGGTCTCGTCGAGCGCGACCGCGGCGATCACGCCGACCGCCACGCAGCAGATGCCGAGCACCCAGGTCGCGGTCACGACATCGAAGCCCGGGGCCTCGGGCGTGCCCTTCATGGCGAGCCAGATCGAGGTGATGGGCACCGCCATCGCGCGCACGAAGTTGGGCGCGCTCGTGGCGGCGGTGGCGCGAAGGTTGGTGCCGAACTGCTCGCTCGCGGTGGTGACGAAGATCGCCCAGTAGCCCGTGGCGGCGCCCACCACCGACATCATGAAGTAGAAGTGGCCCGCGCTGCGCGGCGCAAGCGCGAAGAAGAGCGCGATCGCCGCGGCGAGCAGCGCCAGGAACACGAGGATCGTGCGCGTGCGGCTCTGGATCAGCTGCGACAGCACGCCGCTCGCGATGTCCCCGACCACCACGCCCGCATAGGCCCACAGGATCACATCGGCGCCGACGATCTTCTCCTCGATGCCCATCGCCTTCCCGATCTCAGGCGCGAACACGAACATCACGCCGCCCACGAACCAGATGGGCATGGCCGAGAGGATGACGAGCGCGAAGCGCAGCGCGCGGCGCGGCGGCCACAGGAGCTGCAGCGGATTGCCGCGCTGCACATGGCGGTGGGTGGTGCGCGCCTGCGTGAACAGCGAGCTTTCGGCCACGCCCACGCGCAGCGCGAGAAGCGCGAGGCCCATCGCGCCGCCAAGCAGGTAGCAGTGGTTCCACGCGAGATACTTGCCTGCGATGCCCGCGGCCACGGCGCCCGACAGGCCCACGGTGGCCACGATGGTGGTGCCGATGCCGCGGCGCTTCGTGGGCAGGATCTCGGCGACCAGCGTGATGCCCGCGCCGAGCTCGCCCGCGAGGCCGAAGCCCGCGACGAAGCGCAGGATCTCGTACTGCCAAAGGTCGGTCACGAACGCGTTCAGCAGGTTGGCGACCGAGTAGAGCAGGATCGATCCGAAGAGCGTCTTCAGGCGGCCAAGGCGGTCGCCGAGCATGCCGAACGCGATGCCGCCGAGCAGCATGCCCACGAGCTGGATGTCGAGCAGCCGCTTGCCCGTCGCGAGCACCTCGGTGGAATCGGTGATGCCGATCGCGTTCAGGCTCGGGACGCGCAGGATCGAGAACAGCACCAGGTCGAAGAGGTCGACGAAGTAGCCGAGCGCGGCGACCGAGATCGCAAGCAGCGTGCGGCGGTCGAGCGGGCGTTCGGAGGGCGCCGTCGGGGTCATGGCCGCATCCTACTTGCGCGCCGCGGCGGGGCCGAGCACGCCGAGCCGCACGAGCTCGAAGCGCGCCTGCGCCGCCCACCCGCGGTTCGCGGCGGGGCTTGCGGGCGAGGGATGCAGGATCTGCGCGAAGCGGTCGGCGGGATGGGCGCCGGCGAGCGCGCGCTCGGCGGCGCTGCGCGCGAAGGCGCCCACGCCGATCACGAGCCGCGGCGAAAGCAGCGCCGCGATGTCGCGCAGCGCGCGGTCGCACGGCGCCTCGATGGCCGCGCGCTCGGCGGCGGGCAGCTTGTCGGGCGTGAGGTTGGCGCCTGTCGCGCCCACGAAGGCAAGCGGGCAGTGGTTCCACACGAAGATGCGGCGGAAGCAGTCGTCGCGCCGCGGGAATTCCGCGGCGAAGAGCCCCCAGAAGCGCTGGCCGCTCACCTCGCTGCGCGCGCAGGCGAAGCCCTCGACGGGCCGCTTCGGGTGCGTGCCGCGCGGTGCGCGCACGGCGCCCTCGATGCCGAGATAGCCGCGCACGGCGGCGATCTCGCCGAACGGCACGCCTGTCTGCGCCATGCCGAACGGGCCTGGATTCATGCCGACGAGAAGCGCGTCGATCGGCGCGCGCGCAAGCGCGAGGTAGCGTTCGTGCGGCTCGCGCGCGTAGTCGAGCGGCGCGTAGACATGCGCGACGGGCGGCGCGAACGACAGACGCGCGGTCGCGCGCGCGAGCCTGCGCGACACCGCGGCGAGCTCGCGCGCGAGGCCGGCGTCGACGCGCGCCCCCCGTGCGGCGGATGCGCGCGACGCACGCGGCCGCGCAACCCGGCCCGCGCAGGGTTTCGCCTTGATTTTGGCTGAATTCGCACGCTTCGCGGCGTCCATCGTGGCCGCTACACTACCCGCCCGCACGAATCACTGGACAGGTGTCCGAGCGGTTGAAGGAGCAGCATTGGAAATGCTGTATACGGGCAACCGTATCGGGGGTTCGAATCCCCCCCTGTCCGCTTCGAACCTCGGCGTGGCGCCCGACCTTCGGTCGCGGGGCACGCCGAGGTTCTCGCGTACAGGGGTGTTTCACGCGGGCAAGCCCGCGTGAAACGGAGCCGAGGCCCATCCGGGCCACGGCTCCGGGATTACGGACTTCGGCCCGATGGGCCGAAGTTCGAATCCCCGCAAGCGCCATCGCCGCGATCCGGAGGTCCGCTTCGAACCTCGGCGTGGCGCG
>JBJTOV010000363.1:0-3336 GCA_046074745.1 Planctomycetota bacterium
GAGGGGGATCTTCATCTCGACGCCCGAGCGGACGCCCGTGCCGTCACCGAGATCGACGCCGCCGGGCACGCCCGCGATGTTCGAGTTGTCGATGCCGAGGCCGAACACGCCCGCGGTCTGGGTGAACTCGGCCGCGCCGGCAGCGCCTGCGCCGCCCGTGCCGAGGTAGGTGCCGAAGCCAGCACCCTTGGTGCGAAGCTCGCAGTAGTTCATGTAGAAGGCGAACGGACCGCCTCCGCAGGTGGCGCTCACCCAGAGGTCAGGCGCAAAGCCCGCGTCGAAGGTCAGGCCGTTACCCGAGCCGTCGTCGCCCATGCGGTTGATGCCGTTGAAGTCGACATCGGGGTTGTTGCCGCGCAGCTTGTTCTGGCCGCCCTTCACGCCGTCGATGAACACCTCGAGCTTGTTGAAGTTCGACTCGAGGTTGCCCGCGACGACGAGGAACAGCACGCCCGAATCGATCTTCGCGTACACGGCGTCGATCTCGCTGCCGTTCGCGTAGTCGATCACGCCGAGGTTCGAGTCACCGAACTGCGTCTGGGTGTTCTGCACGGCAACCGCGGCGCCGTACGACTTGTCGGCAACGCCGTCGAGCGTGAACTGGGCCTGGGCGGCGCACGCGACGCCGAGCGCTGCGGCGAACATCAACTTCTGCATGGACATCCTCTTTCTCGGGGTTTCTGGTGGTTTCTCGGGGTTTCTCGCGGCCGACGGACTGGCCGACCATCGAACCGCGTGACGCGGACTGCGGGGACTTCGCCCTTGCGCTCAAGCGCGACAGGCGCACAAATCTAGTTCAAATCTCGGACAAGTCGAAGGGAATTCCGATCGTGACGAATGTTCGTCGCAAGACTCCACCTGTATGCGGACCTTCGGCGGAAAACTCGGACCAACCGCGCAGCGCCTGCTGCGCTCGCGTCAGGGCGTCCAGCCCCACGCGCTCAGCACGCGGGCCAGGTCCGAAGCGTTCACGACGCCGTTGTCATCGATGTCGGCCGCGGCGTTCGCCGTGCCCCACGATCCCAGCACGAAGGACAGGTCGGCGCCGTTCACGATGCCGTCGCCGTTGACATCGGCGGGGTTCGTGGGAACAGGCGCGTCGCCCTTCGAGAAGATCACGCAGCTGTACGGGCCGATGTCGAAGATGCCGCTCGCGGGCAGACCGTCCCACGGCGTCGCGTACGACGCGTCGAGGTCGTAGGTGCCCGTGTTGGCGAAGGTCGGGTCGTAGCCGTTCCAGTCGCTGTTGAAGCGCACCTTCCAGCGGCCGTCTCGCGGGAATCCCACGCGGTAGCCGAAGCGCGGCGTCGACGAGAAGTTCATCACCACGATCACATCGTCGAGGTCGCCGCCGTTCATCCAGCGGTGGAAGGCGATCACCTTCCAGCTGTTGTTCACATGGTGGACATTCGTGTTCTGGCCCGTCAGGCCGCGCGTCACGCCCGTCATGTTGCGGCGAAGCTTGATCAGGTCCTTGTAGAGCGACTTGATGCCCGCGAACGCCTTGTTCTTCGACCAGTCGACGGGGTCGGTGTCCTGGAACCAGCCGTCCTCGAGGAACTCCTGCCCTTGGAAGAGCATCGGGATTCCGGGCGAGGTCATCACCACCGCCGCGCCGAGCGTGGAGCGCTTCTTCGAGAACCAGCTTCCGGCGTTGCCCGGCCAGATCGCCTCGGGCATGCGCGACTGGCCGTTGGCGACCTCGTCATGGCTCTCGGTGTACACCACGCGCTGGAACGCATCGGCGTTGTAGTTGGCGGTGATCGCGTTGCGGATCGCGAACATGTCGCGGTCGGCGTCGTTCTGCGTGATCAGGTTGCCGCGCACGGGCCAGTAGAACTGCGCGTCCCACTGGCTGTCGAAGCCCGCGCCGCCCGCGCCCGTGGTCTTGGTCAGCCACGCGTTGTTGTCGAGGTCCTCGCAGATCGAGATCTTCGCGGGGAACTGCTGGTTCACCGAGTCGTTGATCCACTGGAGCAGCGACCAGCCCTCGGGGATGTCGGGGCCGGCCTGGTCGACCTTGCGGATGTACTTGGTGCCGTCCATCCGGTGGCCGTCCATGCGGTACTTGTCGAGCCAGTACAGCGCGTTGTCGCGGATGTACTGGCGCACCTCGCCGCGCCCGTAGTCGGGACGGGTGTTGCCCCACGGCGTGTTGGCGCGAAAATCCTGGAAGAAGAAGATGCCGCCGCCGTTGTTCTGGCTCCAGCCGTCGTACTGCCAGAGGTCGAGGTCGTTCGGGCCGAGGTGGTTGAACACGAGGTCGGTGAACACCGCGATGCCACGCGCGTGCGCCGCGTCGACCAGTTCCTTCAGGTCGGTGGGCGTTCCGTACGAACTCTCGACGGCGTAGGGATACGAGCCGTTGTAGCCCCACGAGATGCTCTGCGGGAACTCCCAGATCGGCATGATCTGGATGGCGTTGACGCCGAGGTCCTTCAGGTGGTCGAACTTGAGCCTGACTTCATCGAAGGTGGCGGGAAGCGTGCCGTCGGCCGCCGTGCCGAAGGTGCCGATGTGAAGCTCGTACACCACGAGCTGGTTCCAGCTGGGCATCTGGAAGTTGTTCACCTGCCACTGGAACGACGAGTGGTCGACGACCACCGAGTTGCCCACCGAGTTCGTGACCTGCGCGGCGCGTGCGTCGTTCTTGAAGATCGTGCCCGCGGGGCCCGTGATCACATACTTGTACTGCGTGCCCTGGTAGACATAGTTGATGTCGTTCGACCAGTAGCCGTTGCCCTCGCTGACCAGCGGGTGGCTGGTCGAGTTCCAGTTGTTGAAGGTTCCTGCGACGCGCACCGCGGTGGCGTTCGGCGCCCACACGCGGAAGGTGGTGCCGGTCGGTGGGCCCGCGTAGGGAATCGCGCCCACGCCGGGACGCGACGACTGCGCGGTCGCGGTTCCTGCGACGAGCGAGGCGAGGAAGGCGGCGGAAACGGCGATGAAGCGGAGATTCGTCGTCGAGTTCGTCAGCATGGAGAGACCCTGGTTCGAACAGGCCCAAGTGCGGCCGAAAGGTCGAGAGGCGGTTTGTCGAAAGTCAGGCGGAGGGAAACTTCGTTCAGCGGATCTTTTCTGATTCGGAGTTGTCTCGGAAACCGTTCACGGCCGCGCGACGCGCCCGAGAACGACGGGCGATCCTAACCCACGCCCGCGGGGGGGCCATGTGAAATCGTCTTAAGTTTGGCGATTGCCACAACTTCCGCGTCCGCGAATGGTTGCGGTCGCATCGTCGGATCGGACCCCGCGCACAGGCGCCGCCGAACGCGTCGGCCGCCCGCGCGGCCCTCACCCGCCTGCGTCGGCGCCGCTCTCGAAACTCTCGGCCCCGCG
>JBJTOV010000364.1:0-3858 GCA_046074745.1 Planctomycetota bacterium
AGGCCGGCGGCCGCGCGCACGATGTGCCCCGTCGAGCGGAAGTTCTCGCCGAGCGGGATCACCCGCGCCACGGGGAACTGCTCCTCGAACTCGAGGATGTTCGAGATGTCCGCGCCGCGCCATCCGTAGATCGACTGGTCGGGATCGCCCACGACGAACAGGTTGCGCGAGCGCTCGGCCAGCGCGTGCGCGATCACGAACTGCGCGTGGTTCGTGTCCTGGTACTCGTCGACCAGCACCCACTGGTGGCGCGCCTGGAGCATGCCGCGCACCTCGGCGTCGTTGCGGAGAAGGAGCGCGACCTTCAGGAGAAGGTCGTCGAAGTCCACCGCGTTCGAGCGCGTGAGCACATCCTCGTAGGCCTTGTAGGCCTTCGCCACCGAGCGCGTCCAGAAGTCGTTCGCGTTCGCGAGGTACGCCGCGCTGTCGAGCAGGCGGTTCTTCGCGTCGGAGATCTCGGCGAGCACGCTCGCGGGCGTCCACTGCGTGGCCGAGAGCCCCGCCTCCTCGAGCGCGGCCTTCACGGCGTCCTTCTGATCGCCCGCGTCGTAGATCGAGAACCCCGCCTGCAGCCCCACCCGGTCGCCGAAACGGCGCAGGATTCCCGCGCAATGCGAGTGAAAGGTCGCCACCACCAGGCCCGTGCGCGATCCATCTTCGCGCGCGACCAGCTTCGACACGCGCTCGCGCATCTCGCCCGCGGCCTTGTTGGTGAAGGTGAGCGCGAGAATGCGCCACGGCGGCACGCCGCGCGCGATCAGCGTGGCGATGCGGCGCGTGATCACGCGGGTCTTGCCCGAGCCGGGGCCCGCGAGCACAAGCGCCGGCCCCTCGGCGTGCAGCACCGCCTCGCGCTGCGCGTCGGTGAGGTCGGCGTGGATCGCGTGAATCGCGTCGGGCAGTCGGCTGCCGTGCGATCCGTTCCCAGCGCCATGCATGTCGTCGGACGAGGCCACGGCGCGATCCTACGGGGCCGCGCGGCGGGCTGCGGGTGGCGTGACGCGCGAACCGCGGGCTCGCAAGAGGGGTCGGCGAACGGGGTCGACGAACGGGATCTTGGTTCGCGTGTTTGGCGCCGGCTTCCCGGCGCGCGGGGAATCACTCGGAATCCCGGGCGCGGGGTACTGGTGGGAGGTCGCGGCGCAAGCACCCCTTGCACCGCCCCAAGCGCGCCCTCGGCCCTCGGCCACCCGCCGCAGCCGCCCGACCGTGGCACAGGTTGTCCACCGCAACGGTGCGCGTTTCTGTCGCTTGGCGGCCCGCGGTAGCCTCGGCGGGGTCACCCGAATACAGAGGTTTCATGGGATTTTTGCGCATGTCCCAAAATCCTCAAAAAGATATTCGCATGGGGTAACTTCTCCCTTGCGACCCCAACATGTTGGGGTAGGATGGCCGCGGCGTCCAACGGATCGTGGATCGATCGGTTGGTTGCCTCGACAGTTGAAAGGTTCTCGGACGGTGGTGTTTGGGCCGTTCCATGCGGTTCCGCCTCGCTGGCGGGTCACCGCAAGGTTCGCCCACCACCCCCAACTGAGGTGTGTGAGGCGTGTGAAAGGCTTCTTGCCTTCTCGTGGGCGGTGTATGGACCGCCCGTGGAGACCGATGGACGGCTGTGCGCACTGCACCGCTCGCCGTCGGAAGCGTTCCGAGCGCGGTGGCCCGACGGGCGCCGCACAACGAACCGCTGGCAGGACGGATGGCTCGCGGCAAGCCCGAATGAGACATCTCGACAGGCCTGATGGTCCGGCCGCAAGGCCGGGGTGGACTGGCGAAGCGCGTGTTTCGTCGTCGGTGTTTTCGCAGGGCCATGAGGCCCATGAGGGCCATGACTGCCATGGCGCCACTGCGAAGGCCCGTCGATTCCGACCGAGCTCCGCACCACGCGCTTCACATTCCACCGTCCGGCCGGGCTGGCGCGATGTTCGCCCTCCCCTTCGCGTGCATATCCGCAGGCCAGATGGAACCGGCCTGCAAGTGGAACACCCGTCGGAACCGCAGGATGCGGGACCAGCGGGACCGTGCGGGCCGGTGGGGCCTGCGTCGGGTGCGTTCGAATGCCTGTGCTTTGCGACACGCAGATCCGCGAACTGGTTCACATCGAACCGTTCGCCGGCAACGAGAAGAGGAAGGGCGTCGTTTCCTACGGCGTGTCGAGCTATGGCTACGACGTGCGGGTCGGAACGAAGTTCAAGATCTTCACGAACGCCACTTCCGGCGGCACCGCGATCGTCGACCCGAAGAACTTCACCAACGACCTGTTCCTCACGATCGACACGGCCGAGACGGGCCGCGACCACATCATCATCCCGCCGAACTCCTTCGCGCTTGCGGAAACGGTCGAGTCGATCGAGGTGCCCCGCGATGTGCTCGCGATCTGCGTCGGCAAGTCGACCTACGCGCGCTGCGGCATCATCGTGAATGTCACGCCGCTCGAGCCCGAATGGCGCGGCAAGGTCACCATCGAGATCTCGAACACCACTCCGCTGCCCGCGAAGATCTACGCGAACGAAGGCATCGCGCAGATGGTGTTCCTGAAGGCCGATCGCGTCTGCGCCACCAGCTACGCCGACAAGGGCGGCAAGTACCAGGACCAGGCCGGCCTCACGCTGCCGATGGTCGACGGGCTCCGCTCGGCCGATGCGCCCGATGCGGCGCGCGCGGAACTTTCCCGCACTTCCTGCTGCGGCGACCACCGCGCGCGGCATTCGTCCCAACCGCAATCCAGTCACCCGCATTGAACGGTGCGCGGCGGCCTTTGATGGTCTCCGCGCGCCCGCCGCGGCTCTGCGCCGTCGGCTGCCCTGCCAACGCACCGCTCTCGAACGCTCCCGTCTCCTCTCTCTCCCTTCAGATCCGCCCGCGAAGAAAGCAATCACAATGAAGATCTCCCGACGCTTCACCAAGGCTGGCCAGAATGTGTACGACACCGTCGAGTGGACGAAGCGCTCGAGCCGCATCGGCAACTCCGACGGCTCGACCGTGTTCGAGATGAAGGATGCGGAGATCCCCGCGTCGTGGAGCCAGCTGGCCACCGACATCGTGGTGAGCAAGTACTTCCGCAAGGCGGGAGTGCCGCAGCTCGACGCGAACGGCGTGCCCATGGTCGACGCGGCGGGCAAGCCAGTGCTCGGCCCCGAGCGCTCGGTGCGCCAGGTCGTGCACCGCCTCGCGGGCTGCTGGGCGCACTGGGGCGAGAAGTTCGGCTACTTCTCGACCAAGCGCGACGCCGAGGCGTTCTACGACGAGCTCGCGTACATGCTGATCAACCAGATCGCGGCGCCGAACAGCCCGCAGTGGTTCAACACGGGCCTGAACTATGCGTACGGCATCTCAGGACCTGCGCAGGGCCACTGGATCGCCGATCACCGCACGGGCGCGACCAAGCTCGCCACCGACGCCTACACCCACCCGCAGCCGCACGCGTGCTTCATCCAGTCGGTGCGCGACGACCTCGTGGGCGAGGGCGGCATCATGGACCTCTGGACGCGCGAGGCGCGTCTCTTCAAGTACGGCTCGGGCACGGGAACCAACTTCTCGCAGCTCCGCGGCGAGAACGAGCCGCTCTCGGGCGGCGGCAAGAGCTCGGGCCTGATGAGCTTCCTCCGTATCGGCGACCGCGCTGCGGCGGCCATCCAGTCGGGCGGCACCACGCGCCGCGCGGCCAAGATGGTCTGCCTGGATGTGGATCACCCGGACATCGAGGCGTTCGTCAACTGGAAGGTCCGCGAGGAGCTCAAGGTCGCTGCGCTCGTCGAGGGCATGAAGCAACTGCCCAAGGACCAGCAGGACCTGGCCAAGGACATGGGCCTCAAGCTCGACTACGACTTCAACGGCGAGGCCTACTACACCGTCAGCGGC
>JBJTOV010000365.1:0-3364 GCA_046074745.1 Planctomycetota bacterium
CCGCGCCGTGGTCACTCGGGCTTCTTTCCGTGGCACTGGCGGTACTTGAGGCCGCTGCCGCAGGGGCAGGGCTCGTTTCGGCCGACGACGGGAATGGTCGACGGATCGACGGGAGCAGCCTGCGCGACCCGTTCGGCGGCCTGCGGGGGCGCCGCGGGCGCGCTCGGTTCGCCGCCGCCACCGCCCGCGGGCACCATGGCGGGAGCCGCCGCCGGACGCGCGGGCTGGCGCGCCGCAGGAGGCGCGAAGCGGCCGCGGAAGGCGATGTCGGTCACGCTGTCGCGCACGGTTTCCTGCATCTCGTTGAACGCCCGCGCGCTCTCGCGCTTGAACTCGATGCGCGGATCCTTCTGGCTGAAGGCGCGGAAGCCGATCGCGTCGCGGATCTGGTCCATCGAGTGCAGGTTGTTCTTCCACGCCTCATCGAGGATCGAGAGCAGCACCCAGCGCTCGAACTGCGTGAGCTCGGCGCGCAGCGCGTCGCGCAGCTTCGCGGGCACGAACGCCTCGGGGTTGGCGGCGGCGTCGGCGCGCTCGGTCTCGGTGAGGCGCACCACGCACTCGTCGGCGAACCACGCGGCGATCGCGTCGACATCGCGGCCGCGCGACAGGCAATCCTGCGCGCGGGCCGCGATCTCGGAATCGCCGATCGCGCGCGCCCGCTCGAGCAGCATGCGCCGCAGCTCGACGGGGTCGGTCGAGGGCAATGCCTCGGACGACCAGTCGAGGCCGTAGCGCGCCTTCACGAACGCGCAGAACTGCGCGAGCGCGCCCGCGGGGTTCTGCTGCATCGAGGCGTTGGTGGTCTCGATGGCGAAGTCGACGGGGTAGTTGATCTCGCGCTCCCGATAGGCCGCGCGCGCCTTCTCGGCCAGGATGTCCGCGGCGTCGGCAGGGGTCTCGGCCGTGGCGAACGCCGCGGGCGAGATCTCGATGCCGAACTTGCGGTTCCCCCAGTGCGCGAGCTGCGTGGCGCCGAAGTCCTTGGCAAGGAACAACGAGACGGGGCTCAGGTCGATGTCGTCGAACTTGCGCTGCGCCGCGCGCTGCACGGCAAGCAGCGCGTCCTCGCGGTCCATCGCGCGGATGTCCTCGGGCACGAGCTCCGCGCCGTAGTTGGCGCGGGCCCACGCGGCGAAGCCCTCGGCGTCCCACTCCGACGGCTCGAGCTCGAGCGGCAGGCACTCGCCCGCCGCCGCGCGGATCGCCTCCTGCGCCTCCTCGGCGGCGTCGACGCGGATCACGCGCTCGATCTCGTCGCGGTCCTTGCGCATGAAGCGGTCGGCCTCGATCGACACGCCGCAGTTCTCGCGAACCCACTCGGCGATCGTGTTCGGCACATGCTTCGGGCCGAGGAAGTCGTCGGCCGCCTTGTCGATCGAGTCGCCGACATAGCGCAGCACGAGCTCGCGCACGCCGCGGCCCTCGACGATCGGCTGGCGCAGCCCGTAGAAGCTGCGGCGCTGGTGCTCCATCGGCTCGTCGTACTCGAGGATGTTCTTGCGCATCTGGAAGTTGCGCTCCTCGACCTTGCGCTGCGCCTTCTCGACCGAGCGCGACAGCATCGGGTGCTCGAGGTCGTCGCCCTCCTTCATGCCGAGGGTGGAGAGCACCGTGAGCATCGCCTTGCCGGCGAACATCTTCATCAGGTCGTCGTCCATCGACAGGAAGAAGCGGCTGGAGCCGTTGTCGCCCTGGCGGCCCGCGCGGCCGCGCAGCTGGTTGTCGATGCGGCGGCTCTCGTGGCGCTCGGTGCCCACGATGTGCAGGCCGCCCATGTCCTCGACGCCCTTCCACATGGCGAGGCGGTGGAGCGGCGGCATGCCGAGGTCGTCGAGCATGTCGGAGAGCTCGGCGTCGCTCATGGCGGCCGCCTTCTTCTCGGCGATCTTGCCGCGCTCGACCGCCCAGCGGCGCATGAGCTCGGTGCGGATCGCGGGCGCGTCCTTGCCCGCGCACGCGTCCTTGCCGAGGATGCGCTCGCCGATGTGGCGGTAGCAGAGGCCGACGATCTCGTCGTCGGGCATCTCGGGCTTCGCCTCGCGCGGGCAGATGTTGCGGCGCTTCCAGTGCTCGACGAGCTCGGCGCGCGTGAACGCGCGCAGCTTGATGTCGGTGCCGCGGCCGGCCATGTTGGTCGCGATCATCACGCCGCCGAGGTTGCCTGCGCCGAGCACGATCTCGGCCTCGCGCTCGTGCTGCTTCGCGTTCAGCACCTCGTGGCGGATCTGGTGCTTCTGCTGCAGCATGCGCGCGACCAGCTCGCTCTTCTCGACGCTCGTGGTGCCGACGAGCACGGGCCGGCCCACATCGTGGAACAGGCGGATCTCCTCGACGATCGCGTTCCACTTGTCCTTCTGCGACAGGTACACGCGGTCCTGCAGGTCGTAGCGGGCGATCGGAAGGTTGGTCGGGATCGACACGACATCGAGGTGGTAGATCTCGTGGAACTCGGTGGCCTCGGTGTCGGCGGTGCCGGTCATGCCCGACAGGCGCTTGTACAGCTTGAAGTAGTTCTGGATGGTGATGGTCGCCATCGTCTGCGTCTCTTCCTTGATCCGCACCTTCTCCTTCGCCTCGACGGCCTGGTGGAGGCCGTCCGACCACTGGCGGCCCACCATCTTGCGGCCGGTGTTCTGGTCGACGATCACCACGCCCTGCTGGCCGTTCTCGTCGGGCGCCACGACATAGTCGCGGTCGCGCGCGTACACGGTGTGGGCGCGCACCGCCTGCTCGACGAGGTGCGGCAGGTCGATGTTGTCGCCGACATAGAAGCTGCCGATGCGGCTGTCGAGCGTCTTCGCGAAGCGCTGGGCCTCCTCGACGCCCTGGTGGGTGAGCGAGGCCTGCTTCTTGTCGAGCTCGACCTCGTAGAACTGCTGGAAGCGGTCGCGGCGCGCCTCGAGGGTGGCGAGCTCCTTGCGCGACGCCTCCATCTGCGACTTGAGCGCGGGAACGCCCGCCTTGTCGCGGGCGTTGCGGATGTCGCCCTCGAGGCCCGACACCGTGCGCTGCAGCTCCATGCAGTGCTCGTTGGCCGCGTCCCATTAGGCCTGGCGCGACACGAGGTGGCGCGCGATCTGGTCGGCGATGTCGTAGCGGGGCTGGGTCGAGTGCGCGGCGCCCGAGATGATGAGCGGCGTGCGCGCCTCGTCGATCAGGATCGAGTCGACCTCGTCGACGATCGCGAAGCCGCGCTCCTTCTGGAGCTGCTCCTCGGCGCGCGTCTTCATGTTGTCGCGCAGGTAGTCGAAGCCGAACTCGCTGGTGGTGCCGTACACGACATCGCACGAGTACGCGGTCTTCTTCTCCTCGTGCCCCTGCATGTGCTGCGGGTGGATGGCGCCCACGGTCAGGCCGAGCG
>JBJTOV010000366.1:0-14441 GCA_046074745.1 Planctomycetota bacterium
GTGTTGTGGCTGTCTGGTCTCTTCTCCTGATCTCAGGCCCCCGGGTTGCCGGGCCTGCATCCACCCATGCGCAAGCATGAGGCTTTCCAGGCCTGAACACACGATCCGCCGCTGAGCCCGCCACGGGCCGCAGCGCTTCTCGCGGATTCGCTCTCGAGACATCGCCCGCGCCGTTCGGGATTCACACCATGCGCAGATTCATCTCCCCCGCTCTCAGCCGCCGCGAGTTCATCGGCGGAACCGCACTCGCCACGGGCGTGTTCAACATCTCGAAACTCGGGGGCGACCTGCTGCTCGACGGGCTGCCGCCGAGCCCGCCCACGCAGCCATGGGCCTGGCCGCTGACTTTCGCGCGGCACGCGAGCCCGCTTCCCGCGTGGAGAACGATCGATCCGCTGCCTGTCCCGCAGGCACACCAGCGCTACGACGAGTTCCAGCCGGTCAAGTTCTACGACATGACGGTGTCGGAGCGGCTCGTGTGTCCGCATCCGCAGCTCGCCTACAGCCCGCTCACCTGCTACCAGGGCTCGGCTCCCGGCCAGACATTCATGTGCCGCTACGGCGAACCCGTGCTGTGCCGCATTCGAAACGGCATGCCGAACTCGGTTCAGGGTTTCGGAAGCCCCGAGATCATCACGCATGTCCACAACGGGCACCACGCGTCCGAATCGGACGGGTTCCCGCTCGACTTCTTCGGTCCAGGCGAGTTCAAGGACCACCACTGGCCGAATGCCTACGCAGGCGGCGACTACCGCGAGGCGAAGAGCACGCTGTGGTACCACGACCACCGCATGGACTACACCGCGCAGAACACCTACCGCGGGCTGGCGGGGTTCTACCTGCTCTTCAGCGACCTCGATAGCGGCGACGAGAACGACCCGAATCCCGACGCGTTCCGGCTGCCGAGCGGCGTTCCCGACGGGCCGCGCTGGCGCAACCGCTACGACATTCCGCTCATCCTCACCGACCGCCGCTTCGACGCCCAAGGCAAGCTGGTGATGGATGTGATGAACATGGACGGCGTGATCGGCGACAAGTTCCTGGTGAACGGCCGCGTGCAGCCGTACTTCGAGGTCGAGCGCCGCAAGTACCGATTCCGCCTTCTCGACGGCGGCCCGTCGCGCTTCTACAACCTGTGGTTCTCGAACGGGATGAGCTTCGAGCACATCGCCAACGACGGAAACCTGCTTCCGCGGCCCATCGAGACCAACCATGTCGAGCTCGGCGTGGCCGAGCGCGCCGACATCGTGGTCGACTTCAGCGATCTGCCCGAGTCGACCACCGAGGTCTACCTCGTGAACCGCTGGCTGCAGATCAACGGCCGCGCTCCCGAGCCCGGGCTGCTGACCATGTCGTCGTCGCCGAAGCTGCTGAAGTTCATCGTTCGTCCCGAGACGAATGTGCCCGACAACAGCAGGGTGCCGTCGAACCTCCTTCCGCTTCCCGAGATGAACACCCCCGTCGTGCGCACGCGCGACTGGCACTTCGACCGCACGAACGGGCTGTGGACGGTGAACGGCCGTCTCTTCGACGCGAACCGCTCCGACGCGCAGTTCAAGCGAGGCACCGCCGAGATCTGGCGACTGAGCACCAGCGGTGGCTGGTCGCATCCCGTCCACATCCACATGGAGGAGATGCGCGTGCTCACCTACAACAGGAAGCCGATCACCGACGGCCCGTTCTACGGCCGCAAGGATGTGTTCACGCTCCACAACGGCGACGAGATGGAGATCTATGTGCGCTTCCGCGAATGGCTCGGACGCTACCCCATGCACTGCCACAACACCGTCCACGAGGACCACGCGATGATGGTCCGCTTCGATGTCGTGCCCTGATCCCTCGCTCCTTCCGCAGATCCGCCGCACCTCCGATCCGATCGACCATCACGGGCCGAAACGAAAGACCGCGTCATGACGCACCACGAAACTCCGACCGATCCAAGCACCGCCAACCCGCAGGTCGACCGCCGCTCGGCGCTTCGCGCCGCCATGTTCCCGGCGGCCGCGCTGCTGCTCGGCGGCTGCGCGACCCGCGCCGTCAGTTCGAAGCCCGATGAAGCCCCCGTCGCGGGACGCCTCGGGGCGACCACCCGCGCGGGCGATGGAACGCTCGTGTTCCGCAACCATGTCCTGCGCGATCAGGACGGCCGCAAGGTGCGCTTCCACGACGACCTGATGCGCGGGCAGGTGTTCGCAGCCACCTTCGGCTACATGAAGTGCCAGGGAATCTGCGGCGACATCGCGTCCTCGATGGTCGGAGCGTCGCGCGCGCTCGGCGGGCTGATGGGCAACCCCGTGCGCTTCTACCACTTCTCGCTGGTCGGAGACTCCCCCGCCGAGCTCCGCGCCACGATGGAGCGCCTTGGAATCTACGGCGCGCCCGGCTGGACCTACCTGACGGGCAGCCCCGAGGCCGTGAAGGACATCCGCTACGCGTTCGGCTTCTTCGAGAACGACGAGAAGGACGCGGACCTCGCGAACCACACGGGAATGGCCCGCTTCGGCAACCACGCGCTCGACAAGTGGAGCGCGTGCCCTGCGGTCGCCACGCACGAGACCATCGCGCGCAGCGTGCTCTGGCTGTACCCGCCGCACCTGCGGCCGACGGTCGCGGGCGTCGCCGACCGCGAGCCTGTCAACACCCGAAGAGACCCGAACTGGACGCCCGTTGCGCCGCTGGTGGCGAAGCCGGCGCCTGCGACGCTCTGAGATTCAGCATCGCCGCGCACGAAGCACACGCTCCGAGGCACGGCGCACGCGATTGAAACGATGGAAACCCGCAGCGACCATCATCCACGCAAGGCATTGGCGGCGCGCATCGCGGCTCCGCTCCTGCGGGTGTTCGCCGTCGCCGTTTCGACCGCGCTGCCTTCGCTTCCCTGCGCCGCCATGCAGGATGCGGATCCGATCGTCTGGATTCCCTCGCTGAAGACCGTCGCGGTTCCCGAACCTCGCGGCATCGCCGACTTCATCATCGATCGGCCCGCCGCGGTGGCGCTCGGCAAGTCGCTCTTCTGGGATGCGCGACTTGGATCTGACGGCGTCGCCTGCGCCTCCTGCCACCACAGGGCGGGCGCGGACTCGCGCTCGAGAAACACCTTCCACCCCGGAGCGAACGGCTTCTTCGAGGAGTCGATGCACGCGGGCGCGCAGGCGTCGGCGTCGTTCTTCCCGACCACGCGCTACCAGGATCCAGCGTCGCGCTTCAGCCCGCGCATCCGCAATGTCGACGACATCGCGGGCTCGGGCGGAACCATGCGCGAGAGCTTCGGCGGCATCAACTCCGACGGTTCCGAGGTCTGCGTGGGCGATCCAGCGCCGCCGTTCCTTGCCGCCGACGGAAGCGGCGTCGAGCAGGTCACGGGGCGCAACACCCCCACCGCGGTCAATGCGGTCTTCTACACGCGGCTCTTCTGGGATGGCCGCGCGAACCACTGGTTCAACGGCGTGAATCCGTTCGGGCCCGTCGACGAGTCGGCGCGCGTGTGGGTGCTCGAGCCGGGCTCCGGCACGCCGACCCCGATCCAGATTCTGCTCGACCACTCCGCACTCGCCTCTCAGGCGGTCGGCCCCGTGAACAACAGCGTCGAGATGGCGGCCCATGGGCGCGGATGGGTCGATGTGGCCCGCAAGCTGCTCGATGCACGCCCGCTCGCCACGCAGGATGTCTCGACCACCGACGGCGTGCTGGGCGCGCTCGTCCACGCGTCGGGGCGCGGCCTGACGCCGACCTACCGCCAGCTGATCGAGCAGGCCTTCGCGCCGCGATGGCGGTCCGCGCTGCCCACCGCCGACGGCACGCCGCAGATCGAGGCCAACATGGCGCTCTTCTTCGGCCTGGCCGTGCAGGCGTACGCGTCCACCCTCGTGTCGGACGACTCGCGCTACGACCGCTGGATGGACGCGGGAGGCCCTCTGGCCGGCACGCAAGGGCACTTCAACGACCTCGAGCGCCGCGGGCTCGAGCTCTACTTCAACTCGAACCCGACGCGCCCGCGCACCAACTGCCTCGACTGCCATAAGACGCCGCTGTTCTCGGTGGCGAGCACCTTCGGAGACCCGGCCGGCGGAGGTAGCCAGGGCGGAGGACCGCCGCGACCGCTCGGCGCCGCGATCGAGCGCATGGTGTCCATGGCAAACGCGGGAGAGGCGCGCGCGCTGTTCATGGACAACCTGAACGCGCCCGCGATCGACCCGATGGCGGGAGTGTTCGACTTCGACATGAGCCTCGCCACGATCGAGTTCGGCCCCGCGAAGGGCGCGCCGATCGTGAGCTTCACGCTGCCCGACCTCGCAAGCCCCTTCTGCGGCACCAACATCGGCGTCGACCTCGCGCCTCCCGCGATCCCAGGCAGCCGTTTCCGCATGGATCTCAACTACGACTCGCACTGCGACCGCACGCTCGAGGTCCGCGCGCGCGGGTTCGCGCCGGGTCCGTACGAGTTCAGGGTGAACGGCGCGGTGCGCGCGGTGCTCATGGTCCACTCGGCCGACCTCTACGACGCGGGCTTCTACAACATCGGCGTGCGCCCGACCACCGAGGACCTCGGCGTCGCGGGAGCCCATCCGAACGGCGTGCCGCTTGGCCTCGCCGATCGCCTTGCGGCGGGCCTTCCGATTCCCGAGTACGAGCCGATCGTGCCCGGCTACGCGGGCGAGGCCGTGCGAACCCGCGGCGCCTTCAAGACCCCGACTCTGCGCAACATCGAGCTCACCGCGCCCTACTTCCACAACGGCGGCACGCTGAGCCTCGAGGATGTGGTGCGCTTCTACAACCGCGGCGGAGACTTCCACGCCGAGAACATCCTCGACCTGCACCCCGACATGACGCCGCTCCTGCTGTCGGAGACCGACATCGCCGCGCTGGCCGCGTTCATGCGCACGCTTACCGACGAGCGGGTCCGCGACGAGCGGCCGCCGTTCGACCATCCGTCGCTGCTCCTGGCCAACGGCCTGCCGCTGCCCGCCACGGGCGCCGCGGGCCGACTCGAGCCATGCGTGATGCCGCCGATCGACTTCGAGGCCTCCCTGCTGGTGCCCGAGTCGGGAATCGACTGCAACATGAATGGTCGACTGGATTCCTGCGAGATCGAGCGCAATCCGTCGCTCGACGCCAACGGCAACGGCGCCATCGACGCCTGCGAGCCGTGCATCGGCGACCTCGACGGCAACCGCGCGGTGGATGGCGGCGACCTTGCCGCGCTGCTGTCGCGCTGGCACGAGACGGGCCCCGCCGTCGCGCATCTCGATCTCGACGGATCGGGCCGCGTCGATGGCGGCGACCTTGCATCCATCCTCAATTCCTGGGGCCATTGCCCGGGCTGACCTGAACGCACGCGACGATCTGCGAGTCCAACGACATGAACCACCGCACGCCCTCACTGGCCACCCTCCTGTCCACCGCGCTTGGCGCCGCCCTGACGGGCACCTGCATGGCCGATGTGACGATCAACCTGCAGGACTTCTCGGCGGGCGCGCTGCAGTTCACCGAGGTCGTGCCCGCGGGCAGCCTCACGGGCTCGCTGACCTCGGTGACGCTGGTGGCGACCCTGGTCGACACGCGGGAGTACACCTTCGCGCAGGATCTGTGCGTGTATGTCTGCAACGGCCCGCTTGCCTTCGGCGGGCCGCTCCAGCTCGGCGGGTTCTTCGAGCTCGGTCTCGGCGAGTACGAGATGTGGCACGGCAAGAGCGCGGGCGAATCGCATGTGGTCGGAACCACGGTGAACGCCACCTGCACCCTCGCGTCGCCGCTCGAGTTCTCGGGGTCGAAGCTGACGGTCTTCGTCGGAAACGGCTACGGAACGCCGCGCTCGTTCGCCACCTGGACCGGATATGTCGTGCTCCACGGCCTCGATGTCCCGGGAGCCCTCGACACCGACCAGGACGGCGTGCCCAACGCCTCCGACAACTGCCCGACCATCGCCAACCCGTCGCAGTTTGACTGCAACGGCGACGGCATCGGCGACGCCTGCGAATGGGACATCGAGGACTGCAACGCAAACGGCCATCACGACGGCTGCGACCTCGAGGACATCCTTCTCGACTCGAACCAAGACGGCCATATCGACAGCTGCCAGTACGCGCGCGGCGACCTGAATCTCGACGCAACCGTCGACGGATCGGACCTCGGCGTCGTGCTCAGCAACTGGCTCGCGAACCCGCCGTCGCAGCCCGACATCACGGGCGACGGCATCTTCGACGGCCAGGATCTCGCGACGGTGCTCTCGAACTGGGGCGCGCTCTAAGGCTCGGGAACGCCGCGGCCGACGCGGCGATCTGGATTGCCACAGGCGTTTCGTCCGTGCGGCGAATTCGACAGGATCGTTCGAAGGATTTCGAGTTCGGCCGCGCCAAGGCGGGTTCAGCCTGCGGCCGAATCGCGCCCGAGCGGTGGATCGATGTGCGCCGTCGATCCGCGACCAGCATGGCCTCGCAGCAGTCCTCCATGGCGCCCCGTGCGATACCGAGGGCCGTTGGCGACGCGCGATCGCGCCTCGGTGCCGAAGCACGCGTTGATGCCACCGCGCAACGCTGATATGGTTTCCTTCAACTGCGCGGAGACTGGCTGCAAGTCCGAAGCGCACAACGGGATCGCTCGCGACGCAACGCGCGGGTTCCTCCGACCAGTCCGCGATCTGAGCGCCGCGTTCCTCCATCGACCCCCTCTCCGTCACAAACCGTTGTCGAAGGGTGACCCGATCGTGCCGAGAGCCTTTCTCCGACTGTTCGCCGCGCTCGCCTCAGCCGCCTTGGCCGCGCTCGCGCCTGCGCATCCGGCGGAGGCCGAGAGCGACATGAAGGCGGCTCCGGCTCCGATCGAGGTGCGGGTCGGGATCTTCCTGAACGCCGTGCCCGAGGTGGACCTGCAGGCGAACAACTTCACCTTCGACGCCTATGTCTGGTTCGTCTGGAATCCCGAGACATGGCCGCCTCCAAGCGTGGGGGGCACTGACGAAGCCCGGAAGTCGCCCGCGGAAACCTTCGAGATCGTGCAGTCCAGCGGGCTTGAGTCCAATGTGGTCTTTGCGCGCGATGGCTACATCTGCATGCAGCTCAAGGGCAAGCGGCTGAGCTTCTGGGATGTTCGCGACTATCCATTCGACCGACAGTACCTCGAAATCGTCATCGAGGACTCGAGCTTCGACAGCACCGAGGTTCGCTATGTGCCGGACATCGCGAACTCGGGCGTCATGCCGGGGCTGCGGGTCGCAGGCGCGTTGACCAGCGCTCCGCAGATCGTCGTCGCAGACTACGCGTACCCCACGAACTTCGGCGACCCCGAGGTCAAGTCCGGCGCCGCAACCAACTACTCGCGCCTGACCTTCACCCTTCCGATCGTGCGCGACGGCATGGGCGTCTTCTTCAAGCTGTTCACGGCCCTGTTCGTCTCGACGCTCATGGCCCTGCTCGCATTGTTCATCAACCCGACGCAGCTGGATCCCCGCTTCGGGCTTTGCGTCGGGGGCCTGTTCGGCACCGTCGCCTCGAGCTACGCCGTTTCTTCGGTGCTGCCAGACGCCTCGGGCCTCTGCTACGCCGACAAGCTGCATGTCGCTGCGCTGCTCTGCATCTTCCTCACCGTCGCTGAAAGCGCGTATTCGCTCTCGCTGCACCTGAAGCACGGTGCAGGTGGCGCGGCTCTCGCCAAGCGCCTCGACCGAATCACCTTTCTCGTCATCACGGGCGGCTATCTGGTGACGGTGACCGTGCTGACGATGCAGCTCAGGGCATGACGCGGGAGGCTGATGCGAATGGCCCGATGCCCCAGCAAGAGGGCTTCATGAATCTGAAGACCTCACACATGACGCGCTGAAACTCCTGCGAGCGACCGTGTCGCCGCCAGCGGCTACTGGCACGCCCCCCACGCCCCGAGCACCAGCGACAGGTCGGCCGCCCCGACCGTGCCGTCGCCGTTCACATCGGCGGCGCCTGAAGTCGCGCCCCACGCGCCGAGGACGAGCGAGAGGTCGGCCGCGCCGACCTGGCCGTCGCCGTTCAGGTCCGACGGACACTGCGCGGGGCGCGGCAGATCGAGGATGAACCCCTGGATGCCCGCCGCGGTGCGCGCGGTGCCCACGATGGTGTAGCCGTCGCGCGACATGCCGAGCGGCAGCGCCATGCGGATGTCGGGCGAAAGCACGATGCCCGCCTGCGCGGCCACGGTCTCGAGCGGCGTAATCGCCCCGTTCACCCAGAGGTAGCCTTCGCCACCGGTCGCGGGCGGAAACTGCGTGCGGTAGAAGAGCGCGATGCGCGATCCATCCTCGCTCACCCCCGTGGGAAACGCCCGCGGAAGCGCGGGAATCGGCGATGCGGGCAGCGGCTGGTAGCCGTTCGCCTCGCTCCAGCGCCAGCCGAGGAAGCCGTTGCCCGACGAACCGAGGCCGATCACCCAGGTTCCGTCGCTGCTCACGCCGCCCGCCTCGCCGAGCGGCACGCCCGTCGAGGTCGTGATCAGCTTCTGCACGCCGTTCTTCCACACCGCGCCCTGGCGGAAACCAGCCGTGGTGTCCTGCCAGTCGGCGATCACCGTCGCGTCGAAGTTGCATGCGTTCGCGCGCGACGATGCGCCGCCCACGGTCGAGCCGAGGTCGACGAGCCCACCCGCCGCCGTGTAGCGGTACGCGCGCGCCGCGCACAGGTTGTGCCAGCCAAGGCCCACCATGGCGGTGCCGTTGCCCGCCATGCCCCAGCAGCTGGTCGCGGCGAGATCGCAGCTGAATCCGAAGTTGCCGATGCGCGTCGTCTGCGCGGAATCGATCTCGTAGAACGCGCCTTCGGTCTTCTGGGTCTGCGGATTGATCACCGTCAGGCTCACGCGCGCGCCGTCGTCGCTGATGCCCGCCGAGCCCGCGCCGCCCGCCGACGGCGCGATGCCGCCGATGGTCACCAGCCCTTGACTGCTCGTCCAGTACCAGAACTGGCTGAGGTTGTAGCCCGCGACCACGCTTCCGTCGGCCGAGGCCGCGGTCGGATAGAGGCCGTTCGTACCGAGCAGCTGGAACGACCCCGTGGTTCCGTCGGCAAGGGCGCACGGCGCGGCAAGCAGCGCAAGCGCGATCACGGGTGCGCGGAAGTCGGTTCGGTCGCGGCGCATGGAGGCCTCCTCGGTGCGATGGACGGTGGTCCGACCCGGCCAAATCTACCCGCGAACACGCATGAAACAAGCGAGCGGCGCCGACTTCCCGCGCCTGTGTCGATGGGGAAACCACGCCGATGGGTCCGCGGCCGTGGATTTGGCCATGTGGCCTGCGGAGCGGATCGTGATTCCGTTGGTCGGATTCCTTCTCGCGTGCATCGGGTCGGCGTCAACGCTGCGAGAGGCGCGCGGGATTGGCAGCCGCACCTCCCACGAGAAGTCCGACCTCCCACAAGGAGCCCGACCTCTCCCGCACCAAAAGCAGCGCGGCCCCGCCCTCGCCCCACCCCTTTGGGGCGAGGGCGGGGCGAGGCCGCGCGAATCTCCTTGCATGGGGCACGCCTGCGCGCGCCCCGCTCCATCGAGCGTCAAGTCAGTTCTTGTCGCTGGTGGCGCTCACCTGCTGCTTCGTGCCCGTGCCCGCGGTCGGCAGGATCACGGTGTCGACGACATGGATCACGCCGTTCGTGGCCTCGACATCGACGGCGACCACGGTGGCGCCGTTGAGCATCACCTTGCCATCGACCACCTTCACGGCGATCGGGCTGCCGAGCACGGTCGGCACCTCGGTCATCTTGACCACCGCATCGCTGTAGGCGGCAACGCCAGGCACGACATGGTAGGTCAGGATGTCGACGAGCTGCTTCTTGTTCTCCGGCTTGAGCAGCATCTCGAGCGTGCCCGGCGGGAGCTTGGCGAACGCGGCGTCGGTCGGCGCGAGCACGGTGAACGGACCCTTGCCCGACAGCGTCTCGACGAGACCAGCAGCCTTCACAGCGGCCACGAGCGTGTTGAACGAGCCGTTCTTCGCGGCCACATCGACGATCGTGCCGTCGACCGGCAGGATCACGGTGTCGATCACATGGATCACGCCGTTCGAGCAGGCGATGTCGGTGGCGGTGACGGTGGCGCCGTCGACGGTGACCTTCGTTCCGTCGACCTTGATGTCGACGCGCTGGCCGTTCACGGTGCCCGCGTTCTTCAGCTTCACGACATCGGCGGCCTTCACGGTGCCAGGAACCACATGGTAGGTCAGGATCGCGGCGAGCTTCGCCTTGTTCTCAGGCTTGAGAAGCGTCTCGACCGTGCCCGCGGGGAGCTTGGCGAACGCCTCGTCGGTGGGCGCGAAGCCGGTGAACGGGCCGGTGCCGTTGAGGGTCTCGACGAGACCCGCGGCCTGCACGGCGGCGACCAGCGTCTTGAAGCTGCCCGCGGCGACGGCGGTGTCGACGATGGTCGACTTGGCGGCGGTGGTGGGTGCGGTGGCGGGCTTGGCGGGTGCGTTCTGCGCACCAACCGGGGCGGCGGCGAGGAGGATCGAGGCGAAGAGGGTCGTCAGCATGTCTGTCCTTTGCGTTGGTTCGCTCGGAACGCAGCGACATCGCGGCCTGCCGACGCGGCAAACCCGTTCCATCGGGCGTTCAAAGCCAATCGTGCCGCTATGACAAAACACGCGGCTCGACGGGTTCGCGCAACCCCCCGTCGTTGGATTCGCGCCCGCGTCACGATTCCCGCATGCGAGCGCCCGCTGTGATGCGAAAGCCGCTGTCTTTCGCGCACGCCCGCGAGATCGCGCGGCCCGCTATCGTGGCATCCATGTCGATGCTCGCTTCATTCCTGATCATCGCCGCGCTCTTCGCACACCCCGCGCCGCCCGCGGCCGAAACGCCCGAGCCAACCGTGCAGGCTGGCGAGAAGAACGCGCCCGACGCCCGCGCGCTCGCCGACAAGGTGATCGCGCGCTACGCGTCCGCCAAGTCCTACCGCGACCGCGGCACGGGCACGCTGAAGATGCTGCTCGAGCAACGGGCGACGACGAGCTTGCTCGAGTTCCACACCGCCTTCCGCCGCGACGGCGGCATGCTGTGGTCGTTCTCGAGCTCCCAGGTGCCAGGCAACGCTCCCGAGAAGCCGTATGTCGTGTGGTCGAAGGACCTCAAGAGCTGGAACTCGTGGTGGGAGCTTCGCGGGAAGACCGAAAGCGGAAAGCCCGCGCGACTCGCCTTCGGTGCGCCCGTGGGTATCTCGTACAGCCTGTCGGCCATCGTTCCCCAACTGCTCGGCGTTTCAGGAACAGGCAGCGAGTTCTTCAAGTTCCGATTCGCCGACATGCGCATCGCGGGCAAGGAGACCATCGGCGGCGTGGAGTGCGTCATGCTCGAGGGCCGCACCGTGCGCTTCGGAGACACCAACACCTTGTGGATCGACGAGACAGGCGCGATCCGAAGGTATCGCTCGCGTGCGACGATCGATCCCTCGAAGACCGAACCCTCCAATCAGATGTCCCCCGAGGAAGCCGCGCGCATGCGCGCGATGCCGAAGTACGACTCGGTCACGGAATTCAACTTCGAGCCCGTCTTCGACGGCGAGGTGACCGACAAGGACACGGAGTTCACTCCGCCCCCCGCCGAGGGGGAGAACTGACCGGGCCCGCCTGAGCCGTTCGCAGCGGCAACAGACGGGCCGACGCCGGCCCGCCACGGCAAGCAGACCCGCTCAGTCGAGCAGGATCGACATGCAGGTGAGCGATCCGTCGGCCTTGGCGATCTCGCTCAGGCCGAGCTCGATCACGCACAGACCGCGGCGCTCGAGCGCGGCACGCGTGTGCGGGTGGCCAGCCGCGACGAGCGCGGTGCCGTTCACGACCACCGTGTTCGCGGCGTAGGCCTCCGCGCGGGGAATCGTCACCACCTCGAGCCCGCGGAAGACCGCGGGGTCGACCGCGCCCTCTGCGACAAGCACCGCGCCTTCGCCGATCGGCGAGGCAACGCACTTGAGGTGCAGGAACCCGCGCACGGGCACCTCCACCACCGCGAAACCGAGCGCGCCGAACACCTCGCGCACCCGCCGTGCGCCATCGGCATTCGTGCGAGCGGATCGGCCCACGAACCAGGTCTTGCCGACACGCAGACAGTCGCCGCCGTCGATCGTGGCGGGCGCCTCGGTGCGCGCGGTCGCATGCGTGCGCGCCAGCGCCTCGGCGATCGAGTCCGCCTCGCCCACGCGCGACGGCGCGCCCGAGCGCGTGATCAGCGCCGTGCCGCCCGCGACCAGCGCGCAGTCCTCCACGAAGCAGCCATCGGGATGCGCGTCGAGCGGCGGAAGCTCGACAACCGCAAGCCCCGCCGCGCGCAGCGCGTCGACATACCGCGCGTGCTGCACGCGCGCGAGCGCGACATCGATCGGCGACTCAGCGGCATGCTGCACGATCGCATCGCGGAAACTCGCGGAGATACCGCGGACGATGGCCTTGGACGCCTTCACGGAGCGGACAGTACCGCATCGGGCGTCATACACGCTTCGGCCACACGCACGCCAGCCCAAGCTGGCCCGCGAGGCGCTCCGCAGCGGCGCGGGCCGCGGTTTCCGCAGCGCGCGGCGCCACGCCCGCCTCGTGCCACACGCGGTCAACCCGAAGCACGCCCGCAGCGCGGTCGCTCGCGAGGTCGAGCCGCGACACCAGGCGCTCGCCCTCGAGAACCGGCATCGTGTAGTAGCCGTGCACGCGCTTCGCCGCGGGCACGAAGGCCTCGAAGCGATACTCGAATCCGAAGAGCTCCGCGAGCCGCGCACGCTCGCGGATGAGCGGGTCGAACGGCGCGAGCAGGCGCGGCGTGTCGTCGAGGGCGACGCGCGCCGCGGCGTTCTTCCAGCCAAGGCGCGCGAACCCGGGCCGAGGCGCGCGGGCAAGCCGCTCGAGCGAGACCCGCGCGATCTCGCCGCGCGCCGCCGCCTTCGCGCACCAGGCGTTCGCCTCCGCGGGCGTGATCGCCCACGCGAAGTGCGCGATCTCGCGCGCGGTCGCCGCGCCCAGGCGCTCGAGCGCGGCGGTGCACGCCCACGCGACCAGATCCTCGCGCGGCGGCGCCTCGGGCATCGCGCCATGCACGCGCTCGGCAAGGTCGTACACCTTCTCGAATCCGCGTCGCGCGTGGATCGCGACCTCGCCCGTCCGCCACAGGAACTCGAGCGCCGCCTTGTGCGGCGACCAGTCCCACCAGCCCTCGCTCGGGCCCGCGCGCGCGGGGCGCGGGAAATCGCGCGTCGCAAGCGGGCCGCGCGCCTCGAGCGCTGCGCGAACCTCGGCGAGCGTCTTCCTCCAGTTCCGCCCAAGCCTCTCGCGCATCCACGCGCTCTGCCGCAGGCGCGCGCGGCTCCGCTCGAATCGATGCGTCCAGAACGGCAGCCAGTCGCCGCGAATCACGCTCGCGTCGTGCGTCCAGTGCTCGAACGCAAGCCGCGACACCTCGGTGTGGTGCGCGAGGTGCGCAGGCAGATAGCCGTCGAGCCGCGCATGCAGGATGAGGTGATGCGCGCGCTCGACCGCGCTGATGCTGTCGACCTGCACGAAGCCGAGCGCGCGCACGAGCCCGATCACGCGCGCCTTCGTGGAACGCGCAGGCGCGCGGTCAAGCGCGCAGCCGGCGAGAAGCAGCCGACGCGCATCGCGCACGGACACGGTCACTGGCTCGCACGATCGCCTCATCGCCCCGTGAAGGTACGCCCGCGCGGCGCGCGATGCACGGCCCGCCAGCGGCGCGCCGCCGACAACCGCTCAGGGGCAGGCCCCCCACGAGGAGAGCAGCGCACCGAGGTCGGCGCTGTTCACGATGCCGTTCCCGTCAAGGTCGGCGGGGCCGCCGAGCCCCCACTGCGAGAGCAGCGAGCCAAGGTCCGCGCTGTTCACGACGCCGTCGCCGTTGATGTCGGCGGGGCACGACGCGGCGACGCCGATCTCCGCTTCGCCGCTGTCGGCGCTGCCGCAGGAGTTCGAGAAGGTCACGGCATACGCGCCCGCATCGGAAACCCGCGCGTTCGTCACGACGAGCGTGGCCGTCAGGCCCTCCGCCGTCAGCGCGCCGCTCGCACCGCTCACCGTTCCGCCGCCCGGCGACGCGCCGCCCGCGCCGTTCGCGATGGGCGCACCGTCGCGCCGCCATTCGAACTGCACGGGGCCGTTGAAGTCGTACCCGAACGCACAGGTCGCGGAAAGCGTGAGCGTCGCGCCCGCCGAAACCACCTGCTCGACCGGGCGGCTGGTGACCCAAGGCACACCCGTCAGGCTGTATCGCGCCATCGAGCCCGCGGGAACGCCGCCCCCGCCCAAGATCGATCCAAGGAAGACGAACTCGCCGGATTCGAGCGGAACGATGCCGGTGACCGAGCCGCCGCCGTCCGCTCCGATCGACGACCACGCGGTGCCGTTCCAGCGGGCGATCCGGCTTGCCGCCGCGCCACCCGCGGTCGTGAAGCTGCCGCCCGCGACGATGTTGCCGCTCGGAGACAGCCCGGTCGCCGCG
>JBJTOV010000367.1:0-4412 GCA_046074745.1 Planctomycetota bacterium
GCTCATGCGTTCGTCCTGCATGACGACTGGCAGCGAGGCGAGCGCCGGTGGGCCGTGGTTGACGACATTGGCGACGAACTGGCGAACCGACTGGCAGCGTGGCCCCTCGGCACCGTCCATGTTGAGCGGCAGGCCGACCACCACGCGGTCGGGGCCGTACTCGTCGATCGCGGCGAGCGCGGCCTTCAGCTGCAGCGCGCGCGTCGGGGCCTCGGCCACGCGAAGCGGCTGCACGATGCCGAGCACATCGTCGCCCGAGGCGAACCCCGTGCGCTTGTCGCCGAGATCGATCGACAGGAACCGCATCGCGCGCGCGGCTAGCGCCACGCCTCCGGCACGCGCTCGGCGACTTCCTTCACGCGCTCGGCCGCGGCGCGCGGGCAGACGAGCGTGGCGTCCTTCGTGTGCACGATGACCAGGTCCTCGCAGCCCGCGGTGGCGATGACATGCGACGGATCGTCCGACACCACGAGCATTCCGCGCGAGCCCGCGTCGACCCAGTGCGCGTTCGAGCGGTTGCCCGCGTCGTCGGGCGCGACGGTCTCGGCGTAGCTCGTCCAGCTGCCGACATCGAGCCACGAGAGCTCCATCGGCAGCGTGCACACGGTGAGCGCGGCGTCGCGGCCCGCGGGCTCCATCACGCCGTAGTCGATGCTCGTCTTCGGAAGCGCGGGGTAGACGCGCGCCATGGTCTCCGCGCGCGCGGGCGTGTCGTAGGCGCGGGCGATCTCGGAAAGCCCCGCGGCGCACTCGGGCTTGAAGCGGCGGATCGCGTCGCACATCGTGGCCGCGTGGAAGACGAACATCCCCGAGTTCCACGCGAAGGTGCCCGCCGCGAGGTACTCCTCGGCGCGCGCGCGGTCGGGCTTCTCGACGAAGCGCTTCGCGCGGTAGGCCTGCTCGAAGCCGGAAATCGCCTCGCCGCGCTCGACATAGCCGTAGCCCGTGGCCGCGTAGGTCGGGCGGATGCCGAAGGTGACGAAGCGCGACGGATCGGCCTCGACCGCGCGGTAGCCCTCGGCCAGCCGCGCGCGGAACGCGTCGGCCGGCTCGATCAGGTGGTCGGCGGTGAGCACGCAGAACACCGCGCGCGGATCGCGCGCCGCAAGCACGAACGCGATCAGCCCGACCGCGTTGATCGTGTCGCGGCCGACGGGCTCGCCGAGGTAGTTGTCGTCGGAAAGCCCTGCGAGCGCGCCGCAGATCACGCCGCGGAAGCCCTCCGCCGCGCACACGATGCGCCGCTCCGCGGGCACGAGCCCGTCGACGCGGTGCCATGCGTGCTCGAGCAGCGACATGCCGCCCGCCACGGGCAGGAGCTGCTTCGGCCGCGCCTTGCGCGAGTAGGGCCACAGCCGCGTGCCTGAGCCGCCTGCGATGATGCTCGAGTACCGGTGCGCGTTCGCGTCGCTCATGCCTGCGGCCATCCAGGTTTCCGTTGCGGTTCCATCAGTTCACGCCGCGCGTGCGGAGCGCGCGCGACACGATCTCGTCGGCGGTGAGCGGCGCGTCGCCCGCGGCGGCCAGCACGCGCTCGACGCGCGCGCGCGCCTGCGGTCGCGGGTCGCCGAGCTGCGCCAGGATCTCCTCGGCGTCGGCCGCGGGCCCGGTGGGCGCGGGCGCGGCGGGGGAAGGCGCGGCCGGCGCGGGGCGCAGGGCGCCCGGGCTCTTCAGGAACGGGTCGAGCTTGCCCTTCAGCTCGACGATCGTGCTCTCGGCGGTGCGCTTCCCGATCTCGGGCAGCGTCGAGAGGAACCGCGCGTCGCCCGCGTGGATCGCCTCGGCCATCCGCGCGTGCGACACCTGCATCGCGCGCAGCGCCTTGCGGTTGCCGATCCCCTTCACCGTGGTCAGGAGCTCGAAGAACGCCCGCTGCTCGCGCGACGAGAAGCCGATCAGCCTCGGCACGAAGTGCGAGCCCTGGCCCTGCGACTCCATGTAGTGCAGCGTGTGGAAGCCCACATCGGCGCCGATCTGCATGGTCAGGTCGCCTGCGTCGCACGCGGGCACGAGCACCTCGTACACGAGGCCGCCCGGCGTCCGGATCTCGGCGACTCCGTCGTCAAGCTCGACCAGCGTTCCTTCGATGCGCGCGATCATCGGCGGCCATCCTACGCCCGCGCAGGCGGCCCGCCGTGGCCGTTGCCGTACGCGCGCAGATTTCGCTCGACCGCCTCGGGGTCGACCGCGCCGAACGGCGCCTCGTTCACGGGCCAGCCCGTCTCGCGCTTCAGGAGCTCGAAGATCCGGTCGGAGGCGTCCTTGCCGTGGCCCGCGGGCCCGGGCTCGACGACCGCCACGAAGCGCATGCGCGGATTCGTGCGCGTCCACAGCGCCGCGTAGGCGTTGTCGACCGCGCGCCCCGGATCGATCACCGCCACAAGCACGGGCGCGCGCGTGCGCGAGAGGATCAGCCGCAGCCCGCCCACGAACGGCCGCAGCTGGCGCGGCGGGCGCTCGATCGCGCCCTCGGGGAAGATTCCAAGCACGCCGCCCGCCGAGACATGCGCGATCGCGGTCTTGAGCGCCGCGGCGTCGCGCGCGTCGTAGCAGACGGGAATGATGCGAAGACGCCGCCAGAACCACGCGAGCGACGGCTTCATCATCTCGGCCGACATCAGCCAGCGGATCGGATGCGGAACGAGCGCCTGCATCGACACGGGGTCGAGGCCCGCGACATGCGTCGACACGATCACGAGCCCTTCGGGGCCGATCGTGCGGGGAACAAGGTGCGTTCCCTCGGCCTTCAGCCCTTGGAACCTGCGCGTGTACACCTGCGCCACGATGCGCGCCCACCCGATCACCGCGTCGTCGCGGTGCATCGCGTACCCGATGCGGATCGCCCCGAGCACCAGGCCCGCGGGCGCCACCACGAGAACGAGAAGCAGCCCCGTCGCCGCCACCCACGCGGGCATCGCCCCCAGCCATCCGAGGGCGGCATCCGTTGCGGCGAGCGCGGCGGGCAGGGGCATGTCCGCGAGGTTCGCCGCGGTCCGCCCGCGTGTCAACCGCGGGCCACCCGCGATTCCGCGCGGCGACGGCGCCCGCGACCCGTGCTTTCGCTACACTGTTCGGGATTTGCCCCGACCCGCCTCCGCGGGTTCCGACCGACAGCCCAGCCGCCCCGCCCGCGTCCGCAGGAGAAGGACACGGGTCATCCCACAGGACGGTCACGACGACCGACGACGCGCATGCCTCGCCGCGACGACATCCACACGATCCTCATCATCGGTTCCGGCCCCATCGTGATCGGGCAGGGATGCGAGTTCGACTACTCGGGCACCCAGGCGTGCAAGAGCCTGCGCGAGGAGGGGTACCGGATCGTCCTGATCAACTCGAACCCCGCGACGATCATGACCGATCCGGCGTTCAGCGACCGGACCTACATCGAGCCGATCACGCCCGAGGCGGTCGAGAAGATCATCGTGCGCGAGAAGGAGCTCGGCACCCCTGTCGACGCGATCCTGCCCACGCTCGGCGGCCAGACCGCGCTCAACTGCGCGTGCCGCCTGTGGGACGACGGCGTGCTGCAGAAGCACGGCGTCGAGATGATCGGCGCCGACCGCCGCGTCATCCACCGCGCCGAGGACCGCGAGGAGTTCCGCCGCATCGTCACCGCGCTCGGCCTGCGCCAGCCGAAGGCGAAGACGGTCACCAACCTCGACGACGCCCGCGAGTTCCTGCAGGAGATCGGCCTGCCCGCCATCATCCGCCCCGCGTTCACGCTCGGCGGCACGGGCGGCGGCATCGCCTACAACCGCGAGGAGTTCGACGAGATCATCCGCCGCGGCCTCGCCGCCAGCATGATCGGCCAGGTGCTCATCGACCAGTCGGTGCTCGGCTGGAAGGAGTACGAGCTCGAGGTCGTGCGCGACAGCCGCGACAACTGCATCATCGTGTGCGGCATCGAGAACATCGATCCGATGGGCGTGCACACGGGCGACTCGGTGACGGTGGCGCCGATCATGACGCTCACCGACAAGGAGTACCAGCGCATGCGCGACGCGGCGTTCGCGATCATGCGCGCCGTGGGCGTGAACTGCGGCGGCTCGAACGTGCAGTTCGGCGTCGACCCGCAGACGGGCGAGATGGTCGTGATCGAGATGAATCCGCGCGTGTCGCGCAGCTCGGCGCTCGCGTCGAAGGCGACGGGATTCCCGATCGCGAAGATCGCCGCGAAGCTCGCGGTCGGCTACACGCTCGACGAGCTCCGCAACGACATCACGGGCTCGACCAGCGCGTGCTTCGAGCCGTCGATCGACTATGTGGTGGTGAAGATCCCGCGCTGGACCTTCGAGAAGTTCCCCGAGGCCGACGAGACGCTGACCACGCAGATGAAGTCGGTGGGCGAGGCGATGTCGATCGGGCGCACCTTCAAGGAGGCGTTCCAGAAGGCGATCCGCTCGATGGAG
>JBJTOV010000368.1:0-4801 GCA_046074745.1 Planctomycetota bacterium
GGGCGCGGAGCGCTCAGTTCCTCGGGATGTCGACGATGAACTGGAACTCTCGGCCGCCCTCGATGCGACCGAGCGGGTCGTGCAGGCGGAGGGTGATTCGAACCGCAGAGGGGAACGGCGTGTACGGTCCGCGCCCGAAGGCGCCGGGATTGATCAGCGCGAGGTTGATCTGAGCGGGCGCGATCAGGGGCGGCGGCGCCTGGTTGAATCCGAAGACCGCCTGGTAGACGCGCTTGCCCTGCTGTTCCGGGCTCGTCACCCAGATCGGCTTATCGCGGATGTCGGCGCCACCAGAACGGTTGATCGCGCCCTCGACCGAGCAGACGAAGTCCCCGTTGGCCACATCGCCGATGACGAGCGGAACTCCGACGGTACCCCAGTCGTCACCGCCACCGCCACTTGTCCAGTTGGGGGAGATCGACAGCGGCTTAACCTTGCTTTCACCGTAGGGAACCGAGATGTCGTCGAGCCCGAACCAAGGTTGGTCGGCGCCGGGTTGCACCACCATCCCGATAGGCTCCGTTCCTGCGCTGGGACCGCCGAGGGCCCCCTGCAAAGAACGGCCAACGCCATTGGCCCAGGTCCACTCGACCTTGAAGCTCGAGCAGTTGGCCGCGAGCACAGGGGCGGTGAGCATGAGGTCGGCGCGCGTGGTGCTGAGCGCCGACTTCTCGACGCGCGGATAGGCGACATAGAGCTGGCCTGCGCCGTTCGTCGGGGTGACCGAAGTCGCGGGCACGGCCCACGGAGCGAGCGTCTGGATCATGCGCAGGCGCGCCGAAGGCGCAGACCACTGCGAACCAGGCGGCTGGCTGAACGGAATCGGCTGCGCCGCCTGCTGGGCGTTCGCCTGGTAGGCCATCTGGCTGAACAGGTCGTCGGGCTGCCACTTCACCACATCCACGCGGCCGCTGGTCCACAGGCTGTCGGCGATGTTCGGATACGCATTCGCGAGCGGCCCAAGGCGCACCGCGCGGCTTGTGAACAGGCGGATGGTGGCGTTCGGGCCCGAGGTGGTCGCGTAGGAGTTCGACACCACCGCGTCGGTCGCCATCAGCGTCTGCACGCGGGCGAGCGGCCAAAGGCTCGGCTTGGTCGCGGGCACATTCACCACGCCGCCGATCTGGCCGTTGCTCCAGCGTTCGGTCTCGACGCGGCCGCCCTTCCACGGAACAAGCGGCGCGTTCGTGTCTTCGTAGCTGGTCGGGCCGAAATCGACGGGCACGGTCGAGGCGAGCACGCCGTGGCCGTAGTAGATGCGGGCCACGCCCGACTCGGGGAACCACGACTGCGCGGCGCCGCCCGCGGCGATCGCCTCCTGCGAACCGACATACTGCTGCGTGCCGCGCACGGCGCGCGAGAAGAACCCGATCTGGTCGGCGCGAATCTCGGCGGTGCCGAGCGACGGGTCGAGGGTCTGCTGCCCACCCGGGCTGTTCACCTCGACCTGCTGGATCACCATGCAGGTGTTCTTCGGGATGTTGGAGAAGTCCTGGCGGATCTGCGACTCGATGGCCGCGGCCGTGGCGAGAAGGTCGGCGTTCGCCTCGGCGACCGCGCTCACGCGCGACGCCGAGGAGAAGATCTTCGCCGCGGCCACGATCCCGACCACGAGCACGCCGACCGCGATCAGCAGTTCGGTGAGCGTGAAGGCAGCCCGTGCGCGGAGGGAGCGAATGGTGCGAGGCATCAGAGTTCCTCCACCGACGCGTAGATCGGCGTCAGGATGTTTCCGCGCGAGTCGCGGGCGGGCACGAACCAGACGGCGCCGATCCAGGCATTCGGGCCTGCGCCCGACGCCGTCGGCGCGTAGCCGTTCACGGGCGACCGCGGCAGCACGGGAATCGGCCGCTGCAGCTTCACGGGGCCCTGCGAGTTGTTGGTGCGGCCGACAAGCACCTTGTGGGTGGTTCCGTGGTTGTCGATCCACCAGGCGCCCGGCAGCTGCCAGTCGTCCCAGGTCTTCTCGTTGCCGAACGGCTGGCCCGTGCCCGTGCCCGGGATCTCGTCGGGAGCCGCGGTGGCCGCCGTGCGGTTCGGCCACGAGGTCGCCGTGCCGAAGTTGGGCGCCGTGTAGCGCGCGGGAATCGGCGACTGGAACGGCACCGCGACGAACGCCGCACCGTTCGAGTTGTTCGGATCGTTCGGCGACGCGGTGTACGCACGCGTGTCACCGCCCGCAGCGCCGACGCGGTACACGAACACCGCCACCTGCACGCGGCCGCCGTTGCGGCGGAACATGCAGTCCCAGTAGTACTGGGCGTTGAGCGTGCCCGTCGACGCCTGCCCGTAGTTCGCGGGGCCCTGCGGGTACGCGCGCTCGGCCTGCGTGAAGGTGATGGCGGGCTCGATCAGCCGCTGGTCGATCAGGTTGGTGGGCACCGCCGAGGGGTTGGACGACGCGATCGAGAAGAGCGGGTACTTCGACAGGTTGTACGGAATGCCATAGAGCGCCGAACCGCCGCCGTAGTACTCGACCAGCTCGGTCGCGGGCGGCACGGTGAAGCTCGGGACGGGGGTGACCCCGAAGCGCTGACGCGAGAGGGCGGCGCTGAAGATGTCGATCGCGCCCTCGTCCTGCGCGGTGTTCGGGTTGTCGAAGAGGAAGCCGGGGCGCATCCAGCCCCAGTCGCCCGACACCTGCGGAATCGCCGCCCCGCCGACGGGCGTGGTGCTGTACTTCGGCAAGCCGAAGTCCTCGAAGCGGCCGAAATCCTCCTGCGACAGCTTCGATCGGATCGTAGCGAACGCGTTCTGCGCGACCAGCGGCCCGATCGTGTCGTCGCTCGCCTGCCGCTGCAGGGCGATGCCCGCGGGGAACAGCGTGGCGATCGAGATCACGCCGATTCCGAGGATGAACACAGCCAGCAGCATCTCGACCAGCGAGAAGCCGGCGCGGACGAAAGCGCGAGGCATCATCGCACCTTCCTTTCAGGAATGCCGCTGAAGCGGTTGAAGGTGATTCGGTCGCCGAACTGCGCGATGTAGCCGTTCGGGCCCGTGAGCTCGTTCACCAGATTGGCGGTGTTGGCCCAGTTGGTGCCCTTGATCTCGCGCGCCGCGCGGTCGTCGTACACCGCGAGGAACGGCACGAACATCAGGTTGCACTCGTCGTCGGGGTGGTCCATCAGCCAGTAGCGCTCGAAGTTGCCGCTGGCGCACGCGCCGAGCGCCACATCCTGCGGGTCGACATTCGACGCGACCACGGCGCCGTTCCGATTCCAGTCGAAATACGCCTTCGTGTCGCCGAGCGACGACTTGGGCGGACGGGTGAGGAACTGCCCGTTGGCGCCGAAGAGGATCGCCACCATGCGGTTGCAGTCGATCGATTCGAGGCAGGTCGCGGCAAGGGGCAGCTCGACCTGCGTGGCGTACACCTGCTCGGCGGGCACGCCGTTGAAGGTTCCGGGCGGGTCGTACATGGGGCCACCCACCTTGACGCCCTCGGGCAGCACGATCGCGGGCACATCCTCGACGGGAAGCCAGCGCTCGGCGACATCGGGGCCTGCGGCGCTCGCGTCGAACGCGTAGCGCTCGCCCGTCGTGCGGATGGTCACGATCTCGACGCGCTGCGGGATCTGCGGGCGGGCGGGATCCCAACGCGGAATGAACACCACGCCCGTCGCCACGCCGTCCTTGATGGCCGCCGCGCGCGCGCTGCCAAGCGCGCTCGTCACCGCGTTGGTCGCGGCCGCAAGCCGCGAGCCCGCGGTGAGCCGGCGCGCACCGAGCGTGGTGAGCAGCGCAAGCACGCCGATCACGGCGATCACGACCAGCAGTTCGATGATCGTGAACGCGCGGCGCGGTGATGTGGTGTTTGCCTGCATCGCGTACCTCACGGTTCGTAGCTGTAGAGGTTGTCGGAGCTGGGCGAGTACACGCCGCCCGTGAGCTGGGTGAAGCGCGCGTCGTTGCCCGCCGACACGAAGAGCACCTTGCGGTCCTTGCACACGACGCCCATGCCTCCCGCGGTGGCGGCGGCGCCTTCGCTGTCGGAGCGGATGGTGCCGTCCTTGTCGATCGGGGTGTTGGCGTTCTCGGCAACGCCGTTCGAGCCCGCCACGCGGCCCGGGAAGATGGCGATGATCGGCGTCTCCCACGAATCGACCACATGGCGCGCCCCGAGGAAGCCCGCGGTGTTCGACGCGGGTCGCACGCCGCGCAGCACCGACTCCGGAAGCTTCTGGATGATCGCGCCCGACGAGGGGCTCTGGCTCAGCGCCCAGATCAGGTGCACGGTGCGGCGGAAGGGCGCACTCGAATACGCGGGAAGGCCGGCCGTCGCCAAGGTTCCGTAGGGCGACGCCATCGCGGTCCACGCGGCGACGCCCGACCCTGCGGGCGGCGCGGCGGGCGCGCTGTCGATGTCGTAGCGCTGGTTGGCATTGGTCGGGTCGGCGACCACGCCCGTGTACGCCGCCGAGCGGTACGCCACGGCGCGGTCGAGCGTGCGCTCGTACTCCTCCATCGCGGTGTTCAGCACCTCGAGCGTGTTGCGCGTGTTGCGCTCCTCGCTGGCGCGGATCACGCTCGAGCTGACGGCGAGCACCAGGCTCGCGAGCAGCGCGATGATGCCGATCACGATCAGCATCTCGAGCAGGGTGAAGCCCCTTCTGCAACCACTGCGCGCGCTGCGTGCTGCGGTATGGATCGTCCGGTGACTCGTCACTTGCCCACCTCCACGATGTTGTCGGCGTTGCGCTCGCCAAGGTCGCGGCGGCGCGAGGCGTCGAACGAGCGGTCGGGCCCGTTCGAACGCAGGGCGAACTGCGCGCTCTTCAGCGACGCGGTGGTTCCGTCG